>JBFMEI010000492.1:0-1536 GCA_040753295.1 Thermodesulfobacteriota bacterium
CGCCGGATGGCTTCCATCATCTCCGTACAGGCATCGAAGACCGCCCGGTAGGAGACCGCATTCCCATCGAGCATTTCGGAAAGATCGTGTCCGGAAGAAAACACCTGGCCTTCCGATCGGATGATCAACACCCGCACCTCCGGGTTCTTTTTAACGCATTGCAAAAGATCGATCATTTCCGCCATCAGGTTCATCGAGAGGGCGTTTCGTTTTTCCGGCCGGTTCAGGGTGAGGAACCCTATGCCCTCTTCGACTTGAAACCGGATATCTTTGTAATTCACTTCAGCCTCCACAGAAAAGCAACCTCGAGTTTCATTCGCCTGCGGTCTTACCTTTTTCCCCCGGAGCTGTGGAAAAAATCAAATCCGGATGGGGAAAACCATTCTTGTTGTCCAGGGGCGTCGTCCATCAAGCCGCCTTCTTGGTCAGGCGTTTTAACCTTTTAATTTTTTTCCTGATCCGGGAAAGGCTTTTTTTATCTTGCCCTTCCAGGAGCTTTACCTTTTCGGTTTTCAGCTGCCGGATTTGTTTTTTCAATTCCTTTTTATCGACGTTGGTTTTAACGGCAGTCTTAGCCTTTTTCTTCTTTGAGTCCTTTACCACTTCCCCCCGGGCCTTGTGGACGGCCGCGACGAGCTCTTCTTTTTTCATCGCATGGACCCCGGTGATTTCAGGGTATTCCTTGAGGGCAAGTTCCCGCAATTCCACCGCGGTCATTTTTTCCAGATCCACTGTTTCCATCGATCGCTCCTCCTTCGCGTGAGCTTTTCCCCGGAATGCCAGGTTGTTCCATGAAGATTTATTATCTAAATTCGGCAGGTTTGTCAATCGCAAAGTCCAAAAGGCATGATTCAAGGGGTTGAATCCTTGGTCTCTTTTTTAAATTTCTGTTGCCCCTTTTGCGGAAATAAGTATGATAGGATCGAATGGTGTGAAAAACGGACAGCGGGGGTGCCGCCATGCAGAAGTGGGAATATATGGTCCGGAAGATGGATTTCAAAACTTTGACCCAGCCTTCATTTTTGGAGCTGGAAAGGATGAGACTGACCGAGTATGGGGAAGAAGGATGGGAATTGATCTCGGCCGTTCCTTCGCAGCAAGGCGACACCCTGATCATGTTCCTGAAGCGGCCGGTCGAGGAGCCCCTTGAAAAGAAAGAAGGATAGCGGAAGAAATTCGGACAGGGAAAACCTCCGCGGCCGGCGCCAACGGGGTTGAGAATTAACAATCACCTTTCTGACATCCGGAGGGCATTGGGAGCCATGAAGATTCGGAGAGTCGTAACCGGCCATGATCATGAGGGGGAAAGTCTGGTTAAATGGGACAGCAAGGTCGAGGCCGTTTCAGGGAGGCCGGGATTCTCATTTTTCCCCATGTGGGCAACCAAAAAATTACCGGCCGAGCTTGCCGCGGAAGACCCAAACGCCTGGGAAATCGGAACAAGTATAGCAGGTGGATCAGTTTTCCGCCTGGCTCGGTATGAGCCCGGAGTGGCCACGCGGTGGCACCGAACGGATTCCGTTGACTATGCCATCG
>JBFMEI010000493.1:0-1532 GCA_040753295.1 Thermodesulfobacteriota bacterium
CTGAAGATTTTGACAAAGAACGACTGAGAGGATTCAACGACCGGTTTCTATTAATCGAAAATGAAGAAAATAAAGGATATTCGGAAGGGTGCAACATCGGTATCCGGGCAGCGCTTGGAAAAAAATGCGAAGCCGTGCTCCTGCTCAATACCGATGCCAGAATCGAAGAGGAAGATGTCCTGCTGTTGCTGGACATTCTGAAGCTTTACCCGGAAATCGGTGTTATCGGCCCTTTGATTTATGACGCTGTAACGAAGCGACTGATCAATGCCGGTGGAAAAGAGATCGGCTGGAATTATCATACGCATCATGACGTCCCTTTGGACAAGAATGAACTCTATGATGTGGATTATGTATCCGGGACTGCGATGCTGGTTCGATCGGACCTGTTTCATAACATCGGACTTCTTGATGCACGATATTTTTTCAGCGGTGAGATCGCGGACTTTTGTAAACGGGTTAAAATTTATACAGAAGAAAATGGATTTCAATATCGAGTCGTCATCCATCCTGGTGCAAAAGCCTTTCACGACACCCATGATCCATCCAAGGATCGGGAAAAACTTTACTCCTATTATACCATCCGAAACCGCTACCTGTATGTAAGGAAATTTTTAAAATGGTATCTTCCTGTTCTTTATCCGCTGTGGATTTACTTTCATTTAAAACATGCGGTTCAATGCATTAAGGAAGATAGAAGTGATGTGGCCAGGATTATTTTCAAGGGGATTATCCATGGAGTCTGCGGAAGAGCCGGAGAGTTTCAAGGATAAGAAATGAATTTACTTTTACAAAAAACAAACAGGCTGATCCAGGACGAATCCGGGGTGTGGATTCCGGAGGGAAGGATATCCGCTTGTAGTGAGGAAAAGGATCCTCATCTTATTCGAATCAGAAATATCCTTGAAAATTCCAAAGATCTGACCTCCCATTCGATTGAACTTGAAAGAAAATATGCGGATTGGGATTTTGATTCAGAATTCCACCTGAGCCCAAGAAGAGGAAACCCCCTTCGGGGGATTAATCTTTCCGGAGTTAAAAAAGCCCTGGAGATCGGATGCGAATGCGGTTCAATAACGAGGTATCTGGGTGAGCTGAATATTCGAGTCGACGCTGTTGAGCCTTCCATGGAAAAGGGAAAACTCGCCCGGATCCGGTGTCGGGATATTGAAGGGGTCGAAATCATTTGCGCCGGAATAACGGATCTCATCTTTCCGGAAAAGAGATACGATGCTGTGTTTCTGATCGGGATTCTGGATCAAATCAAGATCCATGCCCCTTCAGTCACCGAAACCCGAGAGGCGGTGATTTCCATTCTATCGAGAGTCAGTCAGACCCTTAAAGATGATGGGGTTTTACTGGTTGCTGCCGGGAATCGGATGGGGCTTAAATACTGGCTTGGAGCTTCGGAGACGCAGTATGAAACACCATATACCGGTCTGTATGGATATGGAAAAACGGATGGGCCCAGAACATACGATAAGAAAGAATGGGAGAATATATTCGCAAAGACGAATTTCAAAGAATACCGG
>JBFMEI010000494.1:0-1526 GCA_040753295.1 Thermodesulfobacteriota bacterium
CTTTATGTTTTTTCTCTGGAACTAAAAGAGCAGGGAATCGACGGCTCATTCCTTTCACCAGAGCGGCGCCTGCGATGCAAATCACAAGATAGACATACAATAGATTGTCAAAAGAAAAGGTTTTTGCCAAAAATGGCGTTCCGAAACTTCCGATAATGAGTCCGATGACCCCTCCAGCCGTAATCAGCGGAAAAAGCCTTTTCGACTGGCGTGTGTTGAACAGATTATTCGACAGATTCCAAAATAGAAGGGCGAGCAGTACTTCATATTGGGCTTTTAACATAAAAAGGAGAGGGTAAATGAGATCGATGTCGAATGGAATCAGGAGTCGGCAGAACGTGACCGAAACTCCGCAAAAAATAAAAAGATAGCATAACAGCGTGGCATCCGGGAATCGGGTCATCAATCCTGTTAAAATTCCCATCACCAGAAAGGTGGCAAATGCATTCACCATATTGACGATCGGCATGTATTCCACACCGTATCGTTTCAAAAAAGCAGCCTCGGCATAATTGTCTAAAATCATCCCTGACCCGCGGACGAGAAACATGAGGGCGACCGTCCAGAGAAACAGAGCGATTTCACTTTCATAAATATTCAGCCAGCGACCAAGGAGTGCTTTCATTTTATTTCCAAAATGGAATTGTTATGGTCCATCCTGCTCTTTTGCGGCCTCTTTTTCAGGAATCGCTGTAAAATCGAATTTTTCAGGAACCGGACTCCAGACAAGCCTGAACCCTGATGTATTTAACCGGGTGGCCGGATGTGAAAAAGCGCGATTGGCAGACCGGCATGATTGACCTTCCCCAAACCAGCTCCCTCCCCGGCGAACCTTTCCCGCACCCGAGCTGGGTCCTCGCGGATCTGCCGTTTGTTCTCTGGGATAGGAACCAAACCAGTCATAACACCATTCCCAGACATTTCCATGCATGTCATAAATCCCCCATGCATTGGGGAAATAGGTCTTAACAGGCGCCGGCATATTCGGCAACAGTCCTTTCATCCGATTATAGGGAATGCATTGGTCTGACTTGAGATTGTTGTTTCCGAACATCGCCTTGCTGCAGTCAATGACATCACCCCAAAAATAAAGCGACCGACTTCCTGCCCTGGCCGCATATTCCCATTCGGCCTCAGTAGGAAGCCGGTAAAACCCTTCTCCTTTTTCATTGAGTTTTTTAATGAATCGATGGCAATCATGCCAGGAAACATGGGTGACCGGCATGGTAATTTCTCCCTTTCTCGGATCAAACCATCCTTTTCCCATGACCGCGCGCCATTGTCCCAGCGTGACCTCAGTCGTCTGAAGATAAAAGGAGTTCGTAATCATCACAGAGTGAAGGTCTTCTCCTTCGCTTCGAAACGGATCGGAAACCGGGCTTCCCATCATAAAAGATCCTTCCGGGATCCTCACAAATTCCATCCCAAGCCGATTTTTAAATATCCGGTCTGCTGAGAAGCTCTGTTTCAATTCAAATCCGCCAAAAAAAACCAAGAATCCGAATGCCAGGGTTTTTATATTTTTC
>JBFMEI010000495.1:0-1519 GCA_040753295.1 Thermodesulfobacteriota bacterium
CCTGGTTAAAATATCTGCTGATTTCATCGCTCTTTTTATTTTCACTTTTTCCCTCAAGGGTAATGATGCTCATAAATTCAATTTCAGTGAACATTTTCATCTCCCCGTGCCAGCTTTCGGGGATCAGACCGTAGACCTCCTCCTGCATCCGTTCTTTTTCGTATTCCTTGATTAAGCCCTCGAGGCCCCCGATCGATTTCTTTACCGGATGGATGATATCGCGGGTCAGGACTTCCGGCAGATCATGGAAAAGGCCGGTGAAAAAATTATTGTAGCACCGCCGGGGACACGCCCTGATCTCGAGAGAAAACAGATAGGAAAGGACGGCGACGATGAACATGTGCCCGAGGACGGAGGTGGCCGGAACCCGGTGGAGATGGCTCCATCTCAACTGGAATCTGAGCTGGCCGCATAGATCCGCGAAATTCCGCAACCGCGAAAAGAGGATGATTTGCTGGAGCCCTTTGAGGTCATAATACTTTTCCTGCCTGTTTTCCAGATCATGGCGGATTTTTTCCATTTCATACCCCCGGGGATTCGCCCGCTCGATGATGTCGAATTCCCACTTGGTGGCATAAAAATGGGCGGCGCTTAAAATTCTCTTGTTGACATTTTCTTCCGGGTCCTGAAAATAGGCCTGAAACCTTGAGGAAAAAGCTTCCCCGAGAGGCGAGACGAGGGGGGCGAGCTGGTCGTAAACCCATTTATTCAACTGTTCATACTTGGATCGGTCGCCCTTGATTTTATGAAAGATTTGCGGTTTCAGGTCCGTGAGGATGATCCGCTGCAGAAATTCAAACAGGCCTCCCTCGATGACCTCTACCCAGTTAAAAGCCGGATTTTCTTCCTCGAATTTACCGAGAATATAGGCCATGACCATCTTATGCGCCTGTTTATCCAGTTCGCGCAACTCAACCGGGCGGATCTTATCATTCCACCTTTGCATGCTGGCCGAGTCGTAAATCTTAAGGAGCAGCCCTTTGCGAATCATTTTTTTACCGCTGATTCCTTTTAAAAAAATCTATTGCTCGGGGACAATCCTTCAGCCAGGGGATTTCATATATTCCGGCGGCTTATCTTTTAAAAATTCTTCGCGGATGGGGGAAAAGATGTCGAGAATCAGGGCGGGTTCATTCCCAAGGATTTCCGCCCCGTGGGGTTGGTTGGAGGGAAATCGGTAAAGAGCAGGAGCCTCGATGATTTTTTCCTGCCCCTGGATATGCCAGCGCATCTTTCCCCGGATGAGCATCCCCATCTGTTCGTGGGGATGGGCGTGCTCTCCGACTACGACTCCCGGGTCGATCTCAAAATAGATGGTCATAACCCTGTTAAGCGTGTAAACCAGGCGCCGGATTCCCGGGGCGATCGTTTCCATCACTCCTTCATTGATCTCTTTAATGAATTCCATGGCCAGCCCTCCTTTTGCTTTTCTAAGAGCGCTGCCCAAAGCTATCATTAACAATCCAAGGTGTCAATGAAGGAGTTAATCTTGCTTCCCTCTCATTCCGGGTGGACTATT
>JBFMEI010000496.1:0-1516 GCA_040753295.1 Thermodesulfobacteriota bacterium
AAAAAGAAGCAGATCCCCGACGGCAAGATCATCCCTGGATATCCGTTTTCCGGTTCTGGCAAGATCAAGGGTGGTCCTGGGGAGATGGACCCTCACTTTTTCCCTGTAGGTCACATGGACAAAGGCTGAACAGTCGATTCCTGATCTGGACATTCCTCCGAGCCGATAGGCGGTTCCTTTCCAGCTTTTATATTGGTCGAGGAATTTCTGATGAAGCTCCCTTTCAGAATAGGGAATCACCCGGATTCCCGAAAGGGTTTCCCTGTCAATTGGCTCTGGAATTACAATTCCGCCGGGACCCGCACATCCGAAGGTCACAACCCAGCATAAAATAAGAATCGACCCCCATGCAGGATATCGAAAATATCCGCTCATCAGGATCCTTTTTTGACCTCAATTCAGGTTACGAAAAAAGTGTGGGCATCCTTGTCGATCTAGTTGCCGGCAGAAGCTTTCCTCATAGGCGGTTTTGGAATACGTGTCAATTCCCGGGTTAAACGTCCGAAAGTTTAATACGGTCTGCTTTTTATATTGACGAATTTTGAATATAGGATGTAATATTTACAGATATTGTTATGCTGAACAGGCCCCGCACATTTTCATCTCATTGACGGCCGACCTGAGCCATACCGATTTTTTCTGCGAAGCGGCATCGTGGCTCAACTAAAATGTCCAGATTCTAAAAACTCTCCTGGAGTCAGAATGGTTCAGAAAGATCCTACACGTCCCGGAAGCGGATGGGAAGAGATATTTCAGTCCATCGGATATCCCGTTATGATTCTCAGTCCCTGGCACGACATCATGGCTGCCAATCAGGCTACGACCGCCCTCACCGGGATCAGCCTAAAAGATTTGATCGGGAATAAATGCCATGAAATCTTCCATAAAAGCGATCATCCACCTCATGAGTGTCCGGTGGTAAAGCTGCTTCAATCTGAAAGCATGGAGACTGTTGAAATGAAGATTGAAGCTGTGGGTGGGACCTTCCTCGTCAAATGCACTCCAATCAGGGATCCTTTTGGGAAAATTGAGAAAATCATCCATACCGCAATTGATATTACGGAAATGAAGAAGGCGGAAGAAGCGGTCCGGGAAAGCGAAAAAAAATATCGGCTCCTCATCGACAACATTGACGAAGTGATTTTCATCGCCCAGGAGAATCTGATTAAATTTTCAAATAAACGGGGGCTTGAACTTATCGGATACACCCAAGAAGAGATCTCAACCCTTCCGTATATCCATATCGTCCATCCGGACTTCAGAAAAACGGTCATGGACCAGACCCGGAAAAGATTGAACCGGGAAGATATTCCAGCCACAAGTACCCTTAAAATTATCACCAAAGAAGGGGAGGAACGATGGGTGGAATGGACTTCAGTGCTCATCGAATGGGAGAGGAGACCGGCGACGCTTAATCTTGTCAAGGATCTAACCGAGCGTCAAAAGCAGGAATTAAAAGTGCGGCACTCCCAGAAGATGGAGGCGATCGGTACTCTAGCCGGTGGAATCGCCCATG
>JBFMEI010000497.1:0-1515 GCA_040753295.1 Thermodesulfobacteriota bacterium
GAATGACCGATATTTTAAGGGAAGACCGAAGCTCAAAGGAATTGAACTCCTGCTTCTGCCCGATGTTCAGGATCGTGAAAACAGACTTAAGGAAGGAGACGTTGATATCATTACCGGATCTGGGGATTCGGAGTGGATTGAACGCATTAAAAATATCCCAAATATTCTCCTGGATGTCCATGGCCCAGGAGAGGTTATGACCATCCATTTTAATATGAAAAAAAAGCCCTTTGAGAGTCTTCTGGTTCGAAAAGCCGTACTCCATGCCTTGGATCGAAATGAATTTATTAAAAGCACGAGTCGAATTCTCTCTGAAAAAATATACTCGCCGGTTCCTGTCAAGTATATTCCGGGAGGAATTTCAGAAGAAGAAATTCAGAAACTGGGGTTGAATTATGAAAATGATATCCAAAAAGCCAATATGCTCCTGTCACAAGCAGGATATCCAAATGGATTCAAGATAACCGTCGTGTCATCTGAAAAGCGGATATTCCGGGCCAATTATGAGATTCTAAAGGAGCAGTTAAAAAAGATCCGGATTGACTGCAATATTGAAGTGGTTCCTCATGCTGAAATGCATAAAAGGATTCGCAAGGGCGATTCTCCATTGGTGATCTATGGAGCGTTCAGACCGAATGCCGATGCGTTTCTCACGCGATTTTTTCACTCCGACTCCATTATTTTAACCGGAAAGACACCGGATACGAATTTTTCCGGATACGATAAGATCGATGCGTTGATCGAGGCGGCCCGTGAGGAAATTATGCCTGAAAAACAGATCACGCTCTGGATGCAGGCTCAGATTCGGATTTTAAGCGATGCCGCTGCATTCCCATTATTTCTGACGAATCAGTGTTTCGTCCGGAGAAGCGATCTGGAGTATGGGCATCCATTAATTTCCAGTATGGCCCTTTATCCACAGTTTACTGAAAAAAGCAGAGTGATAAAGGAATGACGATTTTTTTAAAAATCCTGATCGTGATCCTTCCGATTCTTATGGTTTCAATGACCGGAGCCATCGGAATAACCTTTTATTACTCCCACTCAGCCCTTAAGGAAATGGCTAAGAATTGGCTTTGGATTCGGCTGGATGAGGCGGTTCGGCTGGCTGTGGATCAGGAAAGGATACTCCATGAATACGGGCTTGATGATGTGCAGCCAAGTATTAAAAAAGCCCAGATGGATGCCATCCGTCTGATGGACAGCATTGACCTGGGAAAAGGAGGCCGGACCTTTGCGGTTGACGAGAATGGGATACTTTCCGTTCGGCCAGAAGAGGTCGAGGTGGCAAGGGATATTAACAATCCGGAATGGCTTGGGATGATTTCGGGACTGCAACAGGGGGAATTGATTGTCACTCTGGGAGGTCGACGATATCTGGGTCTCTATAAATATTTTGAACCCTGGAAATGGCATATATTCGTTGCGGCGGAAGAGAATGAACTGTACGGTGCGCTGAATCAGACCAAAACCTATGTGGTCTCCATCGGGGTTATCGGATCTTTGATTCTGGCC
>JBFMEI010000498.1:0-1510 GCA_040753295.1 Thermodesulfobacteriota bacterium
TCCGCCTTTTTTTATTGGTTCTGGTTCCCGGCTTTTGCCGGGATGACACATAAAAAAGCCGGCATGCCGATATTAAATATCCCTTTCCTCAACTTTGAACTTCGAAATTCCTCCTCCTAGCTACTGGCTTCTGGCCTTGTCTTGCTCTTTCTGGCTTCTGGCCTCTGGCTACTGGCTTCTTTTCTTTCACTTTGAACTTTCAATTTCGAACTTTGAACTTCTTTCCCGCTTCCCAGCCTTCTAACTTTCCAGCCTTCCAGCTTTCTCAATTTTGAACTACTTCTAGGGATGATACTCCGGCTCCAGGCCTGAAAGCAGCATGGCCAACGTCTTGGGGTAAGACTCCTTTAGTTTTTTCTCCATATCCGAAACAATCCCGATATACGGCACCCGGATCCCATGATATTCCACCGGGTCTCCGATCTGCTTGAAATAGATCCCGAAATGCCTCAAGGCATAAAACAGCTTCTGCTCTGTGATCATATAAAGATGCGATATCCCTCTCCGCTTGGCCTCATGGTACATGGCCTGGTAAAGCCCAAGGACGATCATGGGCCGCTCCCGCATCCTCTCGTGATCCGGCCTGTTCCCATTGTCCGGCAGTACACCTCCCTCCGACTTCTTCAAATAGGATTCCACGCCGAAGATTCCATCCTCCTGCCGCCTGCGGTAGGTCCTGCTCACGGCCAGCCTTGAAATCTCGCTGGTCCGCTCCGGAGGCGGCGGCTTGAGGCCGTTGAAATGAATCCTTGCCGCATGCTCGATTGGAAATCCCTTTTTCGAATTCATGATCATTCGAATGGTTCCGATCACCTCTCCGTCCGAATTCCATGATGCAAAATGGATGGAGACCGGATCGTATTCGTCCGTCTCGAATCCTTCCGGATGATCCGAAGGTTTTTCGAATCCGAACTCCTCCACATAAATCCGGTAGCGCAGGGAATAAATCGCCCTTCGCACCTCTTCGGTTTCCACCCGACCGAATTGAAAGGGGCCCTGGGTCAGCATGGCATCCTCACTTTGTTTATACTTCTTGATTTCAGGGATTCTTTCTTTTAAAAGATACCAACGGATTTAAGCATTTCACTTAACTACCCGAATCATATAAATTAGAGGTTATTGAGACGATAGGGATTAGGTTATGATTACACATAAATCCGCTAATTATCAAGTAATTTTATTCGCGACCTTCTTTTTTCTTATCTCCACGCCCTTCTCCCTCTATTCAGCCGACTCCAAATCCTCATCTCCAGGCGGGCCGATGACCGGCCGGGAGCTTGCCCAGCGCGTCTTTGACCGGGAAAACGGCAACGACGCCACAGCCCGCATGCAGATGATCCTTGTAGATGAAAGCAACAAGGAGCGAACCCGTGAATTTACGGCCTACCGGAAGGATGCCGGCCCACTCTCCATGCAGGTCATCCGCTTTTCCGCACCGGCCGACATCCAGGGGACAGCATTTCTCTCCATCGAAAAACCCGGCTCTGAAACCGAGCAGTTCCTCTATCTC
>JBFMEI010000499.1:0-1510 GCA_040753295.1 Thermodesulfobacteriota bacterium
CCTTCAAGATGTCTTAAAAATCCGAGGGGCCCGTATAAATAAACTCTCTTCCGGCGTCCCAGGAGCAGGCGCAGCAGGGAATCGAACCCGATAAAATGGTCCATATGGGTATGCGTGACAAAGACATGACTTACTTTCAGAAGCTCCTTTGAAGATAAGGAAGAGAGGTTTCCAAGATCAAAAAGGATCCCTTTTTTTTCAAAAAGAAACGAGATGAACAATCCCGGATCTTCAAAAGGGCTGTTGACGAGTTTTGGATGAAAAGAAGGTCTCATTCGGCTTCATGAATAATGATCTGGGGGTTTTTACGCCCCTCCCAGGAGTTCCAGCAGGGGTGGTAGGCAATCCGGCTGAATCGGTCTTTTAACTCAAGATCCGGAGATGTGTTGAATTGAATGGCTTCGATTCCTTCCCTCCGATGCCCGGTCTTTTGGGACAGGATCATCCGGCGATGAGCACCTCCGACGATCCTGGATTTGATCACAGAAACATTTTCAGCCATAAAAAGAGGGGCCGGATTTCCGGTGCCATACGGCTTGATCTCCTCAAGACCGTCAATAAGTTCGGAGGAGAGGTCCTCAAAGGGAAGCGTGCAGTCGATGGTGATTTTCGGAATAAAATCGTCCGGCCGGGTTACGGCTGCAACAGCATTATCAAAATTTTCCGCAAATGTTGCGATGGAATCGGATTTAACTTTGAGCCCGGCAGCCATGGGGTGGCCGCCGTACCCTTCAAGGTCATTGATACACAATTGAAGAGACCGGCAGATATCGATTCCCGGAATACTGCGGGCAGAGCCCTTTCCTGATCCATCCGTAAGAGAAATCAGTATGGTGGGGCGGTAGTATCTGTCCGCAAGTCTGGAAGCTGCGATCCCCAGAATTCCCTCATGCCACCCTTCACCCCATACGACAAGGCTTCGCTTCCGGAGCATTTTCGGCAAGGTTCGGAGTTGGTGATCGATTTCCTCAATCAGTCTTTTTTCCAGGTTTTGACGCGTGCTGTTTAATTGACAGAGAAGATCCGCTTTCTCCCGGGCCGATTCCTTCTCTTTTTCCAGAAGCAATTCAAAAGCGGTCATGGCATGTCCGATCCGGCCTGCGGCATTCAGCCTCGGAGAAAGGCGAAATGCGATATCATCCGTATCCACGGAATGAATGGGCGTTCCTGAGGATTCGGCAAGCGCCCGGATCCCCCGCCGCTGTCCGGATCGGATCATTGAAAGCCCGGATTTATAAAAAATCCGGTTTTCATGGATCAACGGCGCCATATCCGCGACCGTACCCAGGGTAACGAGGTCGAAGAACTGCTTCAGATTCGGCTCGGATCTTTCTTTCCAGAAGCCTTTATCCCTTAAAAAGGTTCGAAGCGCAATAACCAGGAAAAAGGAGACCCATACGCCCGCGAGGTGACCCAGGCCTGAAGAACACCCTTCACGGTTGGGATTGATCACGGCAATTGCCCCGGTGATGGGAGAAGAGATCCGATGATGATCGGTGACAATGACGTC
>JBFMEI010000500.1:0-1508 GCA_040753295.1 Thermodesulfobacteriota bacterium
TCGCGTCTCCATCCTGAATCCATTCCGGGGCCGGAATCTCTCCGGCATCGGTCCAGCAGGTATCCGGGCATCCTTTCTGTGTTCTTCCCAATGCCAGTCGAATGGCTTCCCTGCAATCGATCAGCTTCTGTGGAATGACGGATCGAATGGCGTTTTCTCGACAGATGACCGGGTTTCTAAGCCCTTCCGCCAATGGCCTGGCGATATACGCCGGGAGTGGCGTCACGAGATGAATCCAGTAGGAACTTAACCGGGGAGTGAGAAAAGGAACCGAAACGACGAGCCTCCTCGGAAGCCCCGCTTCTTCGGCATAAATATCCATCAGATCCTGATAGGTCAAAACATCAGGACCACCGATATCAAATGTTTTTCCGGCCGTCTCTTCACGCTCGAGACACCCTTGCAAATAATTCAAGACATTTCGGATCGCAATGGGTTGAACCGGATTTCTCACCCAGCGCGGGGTGATCATGATCGGAAGATGTTCCACCAGATATCTTAAGATTTCAAATGAAGCACTTCCCGAACCCAGGATCATGGCAGCCCGAAGGCACGTGGTGGGAACCGAGCCGTGGCGGAGTATAGACGCAACCTCGGTTCGGGAACGGAGATGTTTGCTCAGATACCGCCCCTCTTCCCCGAGTCCTCCCAGGTAAATGATCCGCTTTACCCCGCCCTGTTCCGCAGCAGATGCCATATTCCGGGCGGCGACACGATCGGCTTCTGAAAAATCCTTGTGCCTGGGATTCATGGAATGGACAAGGTAAATACAGGCCCGGCATCCCGTTGCTGCGATTATCAATGACTCGCGATCCATGACATCGGCTTGAACATGTTCCACTTCCGGATGCTTTGCCCAGGGCCGGGCCTGTAATTTGGCGATAGAGCGCCCTAAAACACGTACCCGGTGCCCTGCGGAAAGAAGTTGCGGGACCAGACGCCCTCCCACATAGCCGGTGGCGCCGGTGACTAAAATTGGATTATTGCTTCTCATATGGCCTTTTCTTTAGAGATATTGTTAACGCTGAAAAGCGGTTCTCAAGGTTGCTGAACATCGAAGGAAGAGCGTCCGCAAAAAGAATGCAATGATCATCAAACATGGTTTCTCAGTTTCAGTTCCGCAGGATGGGGGTTCAGGTAGACCTGTTCATTCAGATACGCCTGTTTGTATTTTCGAGTGTAATGTTTCATAAGAGTGACCGGTACGATCAAGGGGATAAACTCGGACCGATATTCAGAGATCACTTCCAGAATTTCCTGTTTTTCATCAGAAGTAAGATGCTCCTTGAAGTATCCCATCATGTGCTGAAGAACATTGGCGTTTTTTCTTATGGTCGATTTTAATGAAAGGGCTCCCATCATCTGTTTTTCATATTCCTTGAAAAGCACCTCAAGGGGAAGCGCTCTGGTTTCTGCAACCAGTTTACCCATGGATCTGTAGTGCTTTTCGCTATGGGAAAGAATCAGGAGTTTATGCCGCGTATGAAATGAAACAATAGCTTTTCTGC
>JBFMEI010000501.1:0-1504 GCA_040753295.1 Thermodesulfobacteriota bacterium
CCTGATTCCGCAGTGACCGAGATGGAAAAACTGGATGCCATACTTCTTGGCGCCATCGGACATCCGGGGGTAGCGCCCGGAATATTAGAAAAGGGGATTTTACTGAACCTGCGATTTTCTCTGGATTTATATGTGAATCTGAGGCCGGTTAAACTCTATCCCGGAGTGGAGACTCCACTGAAAAACAAAGCCCCTCAGGATATCGATTTTGATGTGGTTCGGGAAAATACGGAAGGCTTATATGCCGGCGCCGGCGGAGTTCTGAAAAAAGGGACTCCCAGCGAGATCGCGATTCAGGAATCGATCAACACCCGGGCAGGTGTCGAACGCTGCCTGAGATATGCGTTCGAAAGGAGCCGACGCCGAAACAAGAAAAAAAAGGTGACGCTGTGCGGCAAGACAAATGTCTTGACATATGCCTTTGATCTCTGGGAACGGGCGTTTAAAGAAGTGGGATCTCTCTATCCGGATATCGAACAGAATTATTCCCATGTCGATGCCATCTGCATGTGGATGGTCAAGAATCCGGAATGGTTCGACGTCATTGTGACCGATAACATGTTCGGGGATATCATCAGCGACCTGGGGGCGATGATTCAGGGAGGGATGGGAATTGCCGCAGGCGGAAATATCAATCCCGAGGGGACTTCAATTTTTGAACCTATCGGCGGGTCTGCACCCAAATATACCGGAAAGAATGTCATCAACCCCCTGGCCGCCATCATGGCTGTTCAGATGATGCTTGATCATATCGGAGAGACGACTGCAGCATCAATGGTTGAAGGGTCGGTGCTGAATGTCATCACACGCCATATCAAAAGCATGGAAGCCGGAAAGATGGGAATCGGAACCCGTGAGACTGGAGACCGGGTGTCGGCCGGTATTTTGTCATGGGGATGAGCAAAGATCCGATCAGGGAAAACGATCAGGTTAGGTAAAATAAAGCAAGGGTGAAGAGGAATGCAGTTTCCCAGGAAAGTTAAAATCCGGGAAGTCGGACCCAGAGACGGATTTCAATCCATTAGGCAATTCATTCCCACTCAAGAAAAGCTTGAAATCATCGAATCTCTGATTGCGGCCGGAGTTCCTGAAATGGAAACCACATCTTTTGCGAATCCTTCGGTCATCCCACAGTTTCAGGATGCACTTCATGTCATGGAAACCGCTCCCAGGAACGGGATAGTCCATTCGGCAATGGTATTTAACCGGCATGGTGCGGAATCCGCCATTGCCGCGAATGCAGCACGCCTGGTCACCGTGGTTTCGGCTTCTGAATCCCACAATCGTAAAAACCTCGGAAAAAGCATCGCTGAAACCGTGTCCGGGATAGAGGAGGTTCTCTCCTGTGCAACAGAGTGTAAAATAGCCGTAGACGGCGCCATAGCAGTTTCTTTTGGATGCCCATTTGAAGGGTATGTGCCGGAAGAAAAAGTGATGCAACTCACGGAGGCTTATCTTTCCAAAGGGGCATCATCCATCATCATGGCCGATACCACAGGGCTTG
>JBFMEI010000502.1:0-1500 GCA_040753295.1 Thermodesulfobacteriota bacterium
AACATGAATTCCCAATATCCATATGGAAAAAAGCCGCTGAACTGGGTTTTATCGGGATTCATTTCCCGGAGATATATTCGGGCCAGGGACTCGGGATTATTGAAAACACTCTGGTTGCCGAGGCCTTCTGCAGAAAGGATTCCAGTATCGGAAGCGCCGTCATCCTTTCCGGATTTGCATCGGAATGCATTTTAAGGTTCGGAAGCGATGAAATGAAGAACCGAACCCTTCCTAGAGTTGCAGAAGGAGAAGCCCTTTCCGGAGGTGCATTCACAGAACCCAACCACGGTTCCGACATCACGTTTATGGAAACATCCGCGGTCAAAGAGGGAGACGAGTGGGTGATCAACGGAACGAAAACTTTTATTACCAACGGTGGCCTGGCCTCGTTTTATACGGTTCTCTGCCAGACAGACCCGGAGGCAAAACCCACCTATCGAGGAATCAGCATGATCCTGGTCGAAGGGGATCGGAAAGGGGTCTCCACCGCGAGCGTCGGGGATAAAATGGGAATTCATACCATGGCCACCGCAGAGGTCAATTTCAAGAATGTGCGAGTTCCCTTAAGCAACTTGATCGGAAAAGAAGGAAAAGGATTTTATCAAGTCCTTGAGTTTTTCGATGAAAGCCGAATCCTGGTTGCCGCTCAGGCCCTTGGCATTGCTCAGGGCGCCTTTGATCGAGCCATCGATTACGTCAAAAAACGGGAGCAGTTCGGAAAGAAAATTTCCCAATTCCAGATTACCCAGCATAAACTTGCCGATATGGCTACCAAAATCGAACTTGCCCGGCTGATTACCTATAAGGCGGCGTGGAATTATGATCAGGGAAGGGTCGATCCCATGCTGACATCCATGGCAAAGATGTATGCCGGACGAACGGCCGTGGAGGTTGCGGATGAAGCCATTCAACTGCTGGGCGGGTATGGATATATGACCGAATATGAGGTGGAGCGCTTTTACCGGGATGCCAAGATTACCGAAATCTATGAAGGAACCCGGGAAATCCAGAAGAATACCATTGCCGGCACACTCCTTGGAAAGATCAAATAAGACCATTAAAGAAAGGATTCGATGCCACGCTATGATTTTGACATCGGAATTATCGGTGGCGGTGCCGCTGGTTTGACCATTGCCGCGGGCGCCGCTCAATTGGGCGCCAAGACGCTTCTGGTGGAAAAGGAATCGGTTCTGGGAGGAGATTGCCTTCATTACGGGTGTGTCCCGAGTAAAACCCTCATTCGAATCGCCAAGACCTACAATCTGATGAAACACGCCGTCGACTATGGATTGCCGAAGGTGGATCTTCCCCCTGTGGAGTATCATCAGATCACCCAAAGAATCCGCTCGGTGATTGATACGATTCAACATCATGACAGCAAGGAACGATTCTGCGGCCTCGGAGCCAAAGTGGAATTCGGACACCCTGTTTTTGCCGATGATCAGACCATCCGCATCGACGGGAAAGCCTTATCCGCCAGATCATGGGCTATTGCCACAG
>JBFMEI010000503.1:0-1498 GCA_040753295.1 Thermodesulfobacteriota bacterium
GGTGGAGACCGTGATTGTGAGGGAGATGCTCTCTGAGCTTCAGGTTCCGGTGGAAGAGGTGGTAAAGGGGTGCTTCTGCTGCAAGTTCGATGAATTGATCGAGCATATGGAAAAGATCCTGATCCACAAACCCGACTTTTTACTGGGCGAACCGGTGGGAAGCTGCACGGATTTTGTGGCTGCAGTGGCCAATCCCGTGAAAATCCATTACAAAGATGCATTCCGGTTTGCGCCGTTTTCAATTATGGTGGATCCGGACCGGGTCAGGGGACTCCTTCTTAAAGAACATGAAACCGGTTTTCCGGAAGAGGTGGCCTATCTCTTTTCAAAGCAAGTGGAGGAAGCCGACCTGGTGGTTCTCAATAAAACAGACCTGATTTCTGAAACGGAACGCCGGAGACTGATCGCCGCCCTTAAAAAAGAGTTTCCGGGAAAGACCTATCTGGCTCTTTCGGCCAAACAGGAGACCGGACTTGACAAGTGGCTTGAGATTCTTTTATCCGGAAAACCCGGGGCTGAAACCGTTTTGGGACAGATCGATTATGACCGGTATGCCAGAGCCGAAGCCGTACTGGGATGGCTCAACGCTGCTGTATCCATATCCGCGGCCAACCCATTTGATGCCAAAAAATTTCTGATGAATCTGGCGGTCGAATTAAGAGATGCGTTTTCTGAACAAAACGCCCAGATCGGACATCTTAAATTCGTGATTACAGGAGGCGGAAAATCGATGTGGGCCAATCTCACCCGCATCGAATCCGATCCCAGCCTGAGCTCTGTGTCGCTTGGAAAAATCCGGAAAGGAACACTTCTCATCAATGCCCGGGTCCGGATGGAGCCTTCGGACCTGGAAGCATCGGTCCGCCGGGTCCTTAAAGAAGTCGGAAAAAAGATGGGCATTTCCAAGAGAATCACGGATCTTCAGTGTTTCAGCCCTGCCTATCCGGAACCTCCCTATCTGATCCGGAAAAATATTCGTGACCGCCGGGAAGGAAAGGTTAAGGGATGATTCACATAGAAATCATCGGGCTCGACCCGCCGTGCGTCAAATGCAATGAGCTTTTAAAGAATGCCAGAAAGGCGGTCCAGGCACTGGGGATTGAAGCTGAGGTTGTGAAGAAATGGACCCTTTCAGAGGAAGTTCGGAACAAATACGGACTTCTATTGAGTCCGGCCCTGGTGATCGACGGCGTTGTGGTGGCCCAGGGGAAGGTCTATACCGCCAAACGGATTGCATCCCTCCTGTCGTAAACCCTCTTGAGTTGATCTTACTCATCCGTTCCAGAGAACAGAACTTCTCGATAAATCCGGTTTGACATTTGAAGGCTTCAATGGCAAGTTACATCCCTTAAAATGCAACCTTCGAATAACTCCAAATCTGTCATTCCGGTGAAAACCGGAATCCAGTAATTTCAAATAGTTCTGGATGCCGGTCGAAGGTCCCGTGCATAGCGGGGATCGAGTCCGGCATGACGGAAAGTGAACTTTTTCAAAGATC
>JBFMEI010000504.1:0-1483 GCA_040753295.1 Thermodesulfobacteriota bacterium
CATAGATTCGCAGGACGATCTTATCCGAAAACCAGTAACTGAAAAAATTCATCCCTGCTGCAAAGATCAGAGCGATCACCATCCCCTGCCGGCCGCCGAAGAGTTGTCCGATGAACATAATCAGAATCGTTAAAAGAACCAGAAGCAGCCCGGTTCGAAATTGATTTCCCATGGGTTTTCGTACTCCTTTTAAAAAAAATGAAGTCATTCAACAGTACTCAATCCGACGGCAATAATCCTGAATTTATATCATAACCACTGATTCAAACTCTTGCAAGGATCGAATGTTATGAATAATTGCTTATTTCCTGAATCTTTCATTAAAATTTATGAGAAACAGGTTTGAAGGATAACACCTAAGAATTTGGCGCCGATATGACACTATACCAATAATACCCAAAGGGTAATAGATGTCCGAGCAATAGATTTTTCTTGAGTTTACTTTGGTTCATGGCGTATAAATCTGATTCACCACTTAAAGGAGGGTTTCAAAGGATGGGGAAAATCAAAATTGCGATAGCGGGAGTGGGAAATTGTGCAAGTTCACTCATTCAGGGGTTTCATTATTACCGGGATAAAAATCCTAAGGATGCAATCGGGCTCATGCACTGGGATATCGGCGGATATAAGCCATCCGACATCGAGGTGGTGGCTGCATTCGATATCGACCGGAGAAAAGTCGGAAAAGACATCAATGAAGCGATTTTTTCCGAACCCAACTGTACGACGGTATTTTCCCAGAATCTGCCGAAATCCGGGGTTGTCGTCCATATGGGAAGGATTCTGGACGGTTTTTCGGATCACATGAAGGAATATGAAGACAAATACACCTTTGTGATTGCCGGTGAAGAGGAACCGGATAAGGAGACCGTGATCGAAATTTTGAAAAAAACCGGAGCAGAAATCGTATTGAACTATATGCCTGTCGGATCTGAAAAAGCATCTAAATTTTACGCCGAATGCGCTCTTGAAGCCGATGCGGGATTTATCAACAACATCCCGGTTTTCATCGCCAGTGATTCCAAATGGATCAAGCGATTTGAAGAAAAAAACATTCCCATTATCGGAGATGATATCAAGTCGCAGCTCGGCGCAACCATTACCCACCGTGTTCTTACAGACCTGTTCAACAAAAGAGGGGTAAAACTGGAACGCACCTACCAGCTCAACACGGGTGGAAATACGGATTTTTTAAACATGCTGAACCGGCACCGTCTGTTGTCGAAGAAGAAATCCAAAACCGAAGCGGTTCAAGCCGTAACTTCTTCCCGGCTGCCAGGCGAAAATATCCATATCGGCCCGAGTGACTATGTCCCCTGGCAGAAAGACAACAAGATCTGTTTCATCCGGATGGAAGGAAAGCTTTTTGGAGATATTCCGATGAATCTGGAGCTTCGGCTCTCGGTTGAAGACTCTCCCAACTCAGCCGGTGTTGCCATTGACGCGATCCGATGCATCAAACTGGCCCGGGACCGGGGAATCG
>JBFMEI010000505.1:0-1472 GCA_040753295.1 Thermodesulfobacteriota bacterium
TGGCTCCTTCGGTTTCCAGCTCCTGAAGAAGAAGATGCAGATATTCCGGATACTGGCACAGCCGGGTCTTATCCGAAACCACCACAGAAGTCCTTGAAAAATCCGGCTTCATGCGCTCCAGAGCCTGGTGAAGCTTCCCCTGAAAGTTCAGGCCATCCATCTGTCTCAAGGGGTGCCGGATATCAAAGCATTCGGCATGTTCCGGGAGGATTAGAGAAAAGACCTGCCTGCCGTATTTCAAACCGACCCTTTTTCCTATCTTCAAGGTTTTCTTCAATGGAGAGGGCCCACTTCCTCTTCCACGGCGTCAATGATCTGTCCGCTTTGGATGAGCTGTGTCATGGACTCAATATCTTTTGAGAGTATCCGGTCTTTCTCCAGATGCGGGATGGTATTTCGGATGGTTCGATAGGCCTGAAGACTTCCTCTTCCGGGTTTTAAATTGGTGAAAAGATCCATGGCCTGAGCTGCGCATAACAATTCAATGGCAATCACCCGTTCAGCATTCCTGACGATCTGCCGGCATTTTCTGGATGAAATCCCTCCCATCGACACATGATCCTCTTTATTGGCAGACGTCGGAATGGAGTCGACACACGCCGGATGCGAGAGGACCTTGTTTTCTGAGACCAGCGCAGCTGCCGTATATTGGGCGATCATGAATCCGGAATTCAATCCTCCGTCGCCGACCAGAAAAGCCGGAAGCCCGCTCAATTGAGGATTCACCAGCCGCTCCACCCGACGTTCGGAGATATTTGCCAGCTCGGAAACGCCGATGCTTAAAAAATCGAGCGCTGCAGCAACCGGCTGGCCATGGAAATTCCCGCCCAGAAGAAACTCCCGGGTATCTGAAAAAATAAGGGGATTGCATGTGGATGCATTCATTTCGATCTGAATGACGCCCCTGACATAGTTGATGATATCCCGGGTGGCGCCATGAACCTGGGGGGAGCAGCGAAGGGTGTAAGCATCCTGGACCCGACTGCAGTCTTTATGGGAAGATATGATTTCACTCTCTCTCGTAATTCTCAATAGATTGTCTGCAGAACCGGCCTGGCCCGGGTGAGGCCTCACCCTGTGGATGCGGGGATCAAATTCGGTCCGGCTTCCCATGAGCACTTCCAGGCTCAAGGCTGCTGCAATATCCGCAGTCTTGGCGATCCGGACGGCATCGTAAAGCGATAAGGCGCCGATTCCGGTCATCATCTGAGTCCCGTTAACCAGCGCCAGCCCTTCTCCGGATTGAAGCGTCATGGGTTTCAAGTTGAATCGGTTGAGCGCTTTTTTCCCGGAGATGCGCTTTCCGCCGACGATTGCTTCTCCCATGCCGATGAGAACCAAAGCCAGATGGGCCAGGGGAGCCAGATCCCCGCTGGCGCCCACCGATCCCTGGGACGGGACAACAGGAGAGATCCCCAGATTTAAAAATTGAATCAGCCGGGTCACCGTCTCAAGCCGGATTCCGGAATAGC
>JBFMEI010000506.1:0-1469 GCA_040753295.1 Thermodesulfobacteriota bacterium
TTTCACCTTTTAACAGCTGCCGGGAAAATAGAGCATTGACTGCGTCTTCGGTTTCATAGGTATCCATACCCCAGATATGAACAGCATCGTGAAATTCAGCACCTTCAGGATGAATCAGAAGGATGACCGGGGTTCGACTCTTTCCGGAAATCATTATCGCATCAAATCCGGACGCATCCACTGCCTCCGGGACCTTCCCGCCTGCATACGATTCCGAATAGATGCCGGTTTGAGGGGATTTGGTATAAACCCCATACCTGCTGGATCCCCAGATTGAACTTCGGGTGATTGGGCCGGTGGAAAAAATAAGCGTGTTATCAGGTGAAAAAGGATCTACCCTTGCCGGATTATTTTCATAGAGCAGATATGAGGCAAGTCCTTTTCCTCCTAAACAACTCAACAGAATGTGTTCATCCGGAACCTGAATCTGAAATTGCTGTGCAGTCAGGTCGATCCGTAAAATTCTTCCATAAACACCCTTCATTGATATTCCTTTTTACTCTCTATGTTTTGCGTTAGAAAACGATCAGGTCTGAACACAAAATGGATTTTCAGATTTTTTTATGATTCAACGGCATTTAAATAAAAAGTCTCTTTCTGTCCAGGCTTCGATATTGAATCGCTTCTGCAATATGGTCGGCGCCGATATCTTTTTTTCCATCCAGATCGGCAATGGTTCTTGAAATCTTAAGGATTCGATTATAGGCGCGCGCTGAAAGGCCGAGTCGGTCCATGGCGGTTTCGAGAAGCGATTTGGAGGATAGGTCTACCCGGCAGTATTTCCGGATCTGTCGATTCCCCATCCGGGCGTTGCAGTGGATCTTTGTATCCGCAAATCGTGCTGACTGAATCTTTCTTGCGCTCTCAACCCGGCTTCGAATAGAGACGGAAGCATCTTTTTCAGAATCAGTACGAAGTTCCTGAAAGGAAACCGCAGGAACTTCGACATGGAGATCGATTCTATCCATCAATGGCCCTGAAACTTTGGATCTGAAAATCCTCATTTGTGCTTCCGTACAACGGCACTCATGCTTAGGATCAGAAAAATAACCGCAGGGACATGGGTTCATGGCAGCAACAAACATAAATCCGGCAGGATAGGTAATGGCAGATGCGGCACGTGAAATCGTGACCTGATTCTCTTCAAGGGGCTGTCTTAAAACCTCGAGCACATGCTTTTTAAACTCGGAAAGTTCATCAAGAAAAAGAACACCGTTGTGAGCCAAACTCACCTCTCCGGGCCGTGGGATATGGCCCCCTCCGATCAAGCCTGCATCCGATATGGTATGGTGAGGAGATCGAAACGGACGTTTTGTGACCAGCCACTGATTTTTATTAAGCATTCCGGCGACGCTGAATATCCGTGTGGTCTCAATCGCTTCTGAAAACGTGAGAGGAGGAAGTATTGAAGAGATCCGGCGTGCCAGCATGGTCTTACCCGCACCCGGAGGACCGATCATGATCAAATT
>JBFMEI010000507.1:0-1457 GCA_040753295.1 Thermodesulfobacteriota bacterium
CTCAAAAAGAATCCCTTCTATTTTTTCCCGGATCCGGCTGGTTCCCACGGTTACTGTTTTCGCCTGGTGTTTGATGGCATCTACAGGACGGGCCATCTGGTTGATGGCTTCTCCAAGCTGAGTGAACAATGTGTTGACCATATTGGAGGCGGTTCCCTTATAGCCGAAGTCGAGTTCAAAATCGGTTACCGGAAGCCTTCCCGAAATATATTTAAGCAATAATGGAAGATCGGCGGAGATGTCGAATCCAATAGCAGTCGGAATCTGTTTCTGGATTTTCTTCTTTCTGAATTCGTTATAGAAGAGTGTGATTCTTTCCCTGAAACTCTTATCAAGAACAATTTCATAAATATCGAGGCCTTTCCCCATATGCGCTTCGATAAGCTCCCGGACGTTTTCACGAAAGTCATAGAAAAATCTGGAGCCGTCATTGATGGCCAGGGCTGCATAATACCCCCAGATATGACCGACCAGCGTATTGAGGATCGGCGCGAGATGCTGGCTCACAAGTGGGATATGAAATACATCGGCAGCATAAATATCGAATCGATGGTCTCCTTCATCGGCAATGACAACAGGGGTGGCTTTATGTGCATTGAAAATGGCGGTGTCCTTGACGATATCTCCCATGACGGTTTCTTTTGTGCCTGCAGCACAGACAAGAATGAGAGGCTCTGAAGAAAGATCAATATGTTTTTTATCTTCCACATAATCGGATGAAATGGTTTTATAGCAGAGCTCGCTCAGTTTAATCCGGATTTCATCCGCTGCGATCTTATTCGGCCCGCTGCCCACGGTTGCCCAGTAGGTTCGAGTAACCGCCAGTTTTCTGGCGGACGCTTCAATCCGGTGTTTCATGGAAAGGACGGTTCTCATGTGGGCAGGAAGCTCCAGGAGTTCCCTGATCTCTCTGGAAATAAATGCCTCATCCCGATATTTCTTGAGTTCAATGATCGATAGACTCAACAGGGTACCGGCCACGATCTGTGAATAAAACGCTTTTGTGGATGCTACGGACATTTCAATATCCCGACCGCTGCTGGTGTAAAAAACCCCGTCGACCTTAAACGTAATATCCGAATCTCTGCGGTTCACAATGGCCATGGTATAGGCACCGCGCTCTTTAACCATGTCGATGGTTCGATTTGTGTCTGCCGTGGTTCCGGACTGGGTAATGGCGATGACCAGGGAATCCGACATGCTGCCCGGGCGATCTTCCTCTCCGAGGTTAAATCCGCTGAGTTCCGATGCTTTAAGGGCTTTGATATGAAGCGAGGTGTCGTTGAGATAAAAATTCAGGATATCGGCACAGGCCGAAGCGGCAACTCCCGCAGTTCCCTGGCCGACGAAAAAAATCCGTTTGATCCGGTTTTTGAGAATCCCGTTTCTGATGGATTGAGGGAATGTCTTTTCATCGAGACTGACGACATGGAACCGGTGTTGATCCGTTGTGATCT
>JBFMEI010000508.1:0-1454 GCA_040753295.1 Thermodesulfobacteriota bacterium
GCTGTTTCGTCATCCCTGGGCCTATCCCGCCTGCGCTCCGGAGATAGAGTCTTCATCAAACCGAATATTGTTTTCTGGACCCGGTATGCGCCCTTTCCCAAATGGGGGATCATCACCACATCCCGGATTTTGGAGGATATGATCATCCTTCTTAAGGAAAACGGAATTACGGATATCATGCTCGGTGAGGGGCCGGTGGTCCATCCGCAGGATAAGGAGACTCCGAATCATGCCTTTACGGCTCTCGGGTATGAAACATTCCGGAAACGCTACGGCATCCGATATTTCAGCATATTCGACAGGCCGTTTAAATCCGTCGACCTGGGTGAGGGCGTGATTTTAAACATGAACAGAGATGCGCTTGAAAGCGACTTTATCGTCAATCTTCCGGTCCTGAAGACCCATGCTCAGACCATGGTGAGCCTTGGAATTAAAAATCTGAAAGGACTCATCGATATCGCATCCCGGAAAAAATGTCACAGTCCTGATCCGGACCGGGACCTTCACTTCATGATCTCCCATCTGGCCGAATCGATGCCTCCCATGCTCACCCTTATCGACGGGATCTATTCCAACGAACGGGGCCCGGGTCCTGACGGAAAGATCCATCGCAGCAACCTGCTGGTCGCTTCATCCGACGTTCTGTCTGCAGACCTTGTGGGGGCGAAAATTCTCGGTTACCCTCCCGGATCCGTCCCTTATCTTGCCCATGCGGCCATGCGGCACAACCGGCCTTCGGATCTGTCCGACATTCAAATTTTCGGCGAGCCCCTCGATTCCGTATCCATGCCCCACGCTTATGATTTCCCGTTCGGTTCGGACGAAAACGGAAACATCCTTCCGGTCCCTCTTTTAAAACTGGGTATTCGCGGCATCTCTTTCAGAAAATATGACTCGACCCTCTGCACCTATTGCGCGGCGATCAGCGGCCTTGTTCTGACCGCCATCCGAAATGCCTGGGAAGGGAATCCGTTTGACGAAGTTGAAATTTTGACCGGAAAATGCATGGAGCCGACTCCGGGGAAGAAAAAGACCATTCTCCTGGGAAAATGCATGAGCCGGAAGCATCGAAATCATCCCGGAATTTCCGAGCGGTTTGCCGTTCCCGGATGCCCACCGGACCCCCGGGATATTGTCGATGCGTTTCAGAAGGCCGGGGTTTTGGTTGCGCCCGAATTATTCGAATTTCCGGACCGGTTCCCGGCCTTCTTTATGGAGCGATATAAAAACAGACCCGAATTCGACGAGTC
This sequence comes from Thermodesulfobacteriota bacterium, assembly GCA_040753295.1. Lineage (GTDB taxonomy): Bacteria > Desulfobacterota > Desulfobacteria > Desulfobacterales > UBA2156 > RBG-13-49-15. Next base: position 1,251 of record JBFMEI010000508.1, read on the forward strand.
GTTTTTCACCGCAGGGTGAGAAAAACCTTCCGGCCCGGTTCAATCGCTTCTGATGCCCCAAGAGGTTTCCCCTCAATTTGAACGGTAAGGGTATTCCCTTTTGTTGAGACCACCTCTCCCGGAAGAATATTTTCCATGCCGATTAATGAGGCTGCGATTTCATTGACCGGCGATTTCATGACATCTTCAGGAGAACCGGTTTGA
>JBFMEI010000509.1:0-1453 GCA_040753295.1 Thermodesulfobacteriota bacterium
CGAACAGACGGCTCGTTCTCTTTTCCGGGGGCTGTTTCCCATCATCATCTTGAATTCTCCAAACAAATATCCGGCATCATGGGGGCCGGGAGAGGCTTCAGGATGATACTGGACAGCCAGCACAGACAGTTCCGGATGTCTGAATCCTTCGAGGGTGTTGTCATTTAAATTAATGTGAGTGATCTCGATCTTGTTTCGATCGAGCGTGGCGGAATCGACGGCAAATCCATGATTTTGGGAAGTGATCTCCACACGTCCGGTCAGAAGATTTTTTACCGGCTGATTGGCACCGCGATGTCCGAATTTCAACTTATAGGTTTTCCCGCCAAGAGCAATTCCCAGAAGCTGATGACCAAGACAAATCCCGAAAATGGGGCGGAACCCCAGGAGTTCGCGAATGGTCTGTACGGCATACTCAACAGGTTCCGGGTCTCCGGGTCCGTTGGAGAGAAAGATCCCGTCTGGTTCCATGCTCTTGACTGTCGCCGCCGGGGTTGCGGCCGGGACGATCACCACTTCGCATCCCATCCCTTCCAGGGATCTCAGGATGTTGTATTTAATTCCGAAATCAAATGCGACAACAGAGGATCTTTCCCCTTTATGCCGCCAGACTCCCTTATCCAGCCCCTTTTCTTCCGGATATTCGATAAAGATCCGGGATCCTTCCGACCAGACATAAGGCCGGTCCGTGGTTACGGCTTTTGCCAGATCCCGGCCTGCCATGCTCGGAGATTCCATCGCTTTTTGAATTAAATATCCGGGATCCGGATTTTGGGTTGAAATTGCCGCCCGCATGGCGCCGATGCTGCGGATATGCAGGGTCAGGGCGCGGGTGTCTATTCCTTCTACCCCGAGCACTCCATGGTCTTTCAGGTACCCGGACAAATCCTGGGTGGATCTGTAATTGCTGGGAAATCTCTGGTATTCTTTCACGAGAAACGCGGAGACTTGAATCCGGTCGGACTCGATATCTTCCGGATTGACCCCATAATTGCCGATGAGGGGATAGGTCATCGTCACCATCTGTCCTTTGTAGGACGGATCGGTCAGAATTTCCTGGTATCCGGTCATGCTGGTGTTAAAGACGATCTCTCCCGTGCTCTCCCCCGGGCCGGTGAAAGAACGGCATGGGAACGTTCGTCCGTCTTCCAGCGCAAGAAGTCCTTTCATGAGTCAATCCTGTCCATTACATTCTGCTGAACTCGGGCACGATTTGACCAGCCGCCCAGAGAGGTATGTTCACATGCAGTCCATCTATTTTATCATAATTCATAGGAGAATCAATCATAAACAGATTCCATTCATGCCGCCTTGACCGTTTCAGCGTGAATCTCAACGGGATTCGATGTTTCCTGCCAGTCTTCCCCCCATTCTTCTAGAGAAACAGATGTTCTTGCAAGAACCTGCAATGCAACAGCGCGCACCTTCCGATATACCTGGTGATACTCTTTTT
>JBFMEI010000510.1:0-1446 GCA_040753295.1 Thermodesulfobacteriota bacterium
AAAAACTAAACGTAAAGGTGATCATTTGAATTATGAACATAATTGAAAAAAGCTGTATTGAAGGCGCCTTGAATTTTATTCAAACAGAAAAGATCATCACGGTCGTCCAACTCTCCAGACTGCTGCAAAGTTCAGTTATCACCGCCCGGAGGTATTTAAAAAGTTGGAGGGCATACACCAGTTATAACCAGAAGGGGCTTTACCATACACTGCCCAGCATCCCTGATTTCGATGAGAATGGGCTCTGGGTTTACAATAGTGTCCGTTTCAGCCGGCATGGGACACTCCGTGATACCATTATCCATCTGCTGCGGCATTCGAAGGCCGGTATGAGTTCTAACGAGATTGGCAAGACGGTGGAACTGGACCCCAGTTCGTTTATGCACCATTTCCGTGACATTCCGGTGGTGAAGAGAGAGAAGCTTGGGGGAAGGTTTATCTATTTCCCAGACGACCCGGAAACCGGGACGAAGCAGAAAGAAGAGAGAATATCCCTCCTGCTCCGTCTGGAAACGCCGATTTCAGACGCCGAGGCCGTCGCTTTGCTTGTTCAGTTCATCAAACATCCCGATGCGAGCGTTGAGGATCTGGCAGAGATGTTGAATGGGGAAGGTAAAAGGGTGAAGCCATCGGCGGTTAGGGAATTTTTAGAACGGCACGACCTGCTAAAAAAAAACTCCGGACTCGGGGCGATCCGCTGCTTTGAAAGGTACATCCAGAAGCTGATATTTAATATTTCCGCAAAACAGATGTTCCCTGAACCTCCGGTGGTGGATTTTTATCCGGAGGTGGAACGTTGCACGATTTGCGGAGAGGAGCTGAACGTTCAGAAAACCAGGAAAAAGAAGGTGGTCACCATAGAAATCGGCTCATTTCAAGCCAAAGAGACGCTTTTGATATGCCCTCATGACGGTGAAGTGTATGCATCACAAGAGCTGCGCGGTCTGAGTCCGGCGAGATGCACGTTTGGTTTCAATATCCTGGTTTACGTGGGTAAAGCGGTTTTTATGAGGAATCGGAACGTGAAGGAAATCGTTATGGAGTTGTGGGAGAAAAACGTTTCCATTTCAGAGCGAGAGATCGGCTATCTGGGAAGGAAGTTTATCGTTTATCTGGCCCTGGCGCACCGGGAAAGCCGTAAGCGCCTGAACGAGGCCATGAAACGGCGAGGTGGGTACATCCTTCATATTGACGGTACCTGTGAGGGGGACAGCCCTGTGCTTTTCACGGGGATGGATGAACTGACAGGGATGGTTCTGGAAAGCATTAAAATTCCCTCGGAGCACGTTGATTCACTGACGCCTTTCTTGACTGAAATCAGGGAGCGTTACGGTATTCCGATCGGGCTTGTCCACGACATGGGCAGGGGGATATTGGCCGCCGTAGCCTCGGTGTTTCCGGGTGTGGCTGACTTCATCTGCCATTTCCATTTTCTGAGGGACATCG
>JBFMEI010000511.1:0-1440 GCA_040753295.1 Thermodesulfobacteriota bacterium
GATTATGACTGTCATGGAAAAAACAAAAGACATCGCCATCCTTAAAACCATGGGGGCGACGGATCAGAGTATTCGAAAAATTTTTGTATTCAAAGGAATGGTGATCGGGACTGCCGGAACCCTTCTGGGTATGGGATCCGGATTCGGTATGTGTTTTCTGTTGAAACATTATCGGATCGTCGAATTAACGGGAGATATTTACTATTTCACCACGACGCTACCGGTAAAGCTCGAATTTCTGGATGTATTCGTCATCGTGGCAGCTGCATTGGTCATCTGCTTCATCGCAACTCTATATCCGGCATTTCAAGCGGCAAAACTCCGTCCCGTAGAGGCCATTCGATATGGATAGGAATTTTGCCTATTCTCATGCACGCTCCTCTGATGATAAAGAGAGAAAAGGGTATTCATCCGGTTCGCTCATTTCAGTGAGAAATCTGTCAAAAAGCTTCGAAGGGAAAGGCAGCCGCATTGAAATCCTCCGGGAAGCGGATCTTGAGTTGAAGCACGGAGAAACGCTTGCCGTCATCGGTCCTTCAGGAATTGGAAAGTCGACATTTCTCCATATCCTGGGGACTCTGGACCGGCCCGATTCAGGCGACTTTTTTTTTCAGGGGATCAATGTGTTGCAGATGGATGATCTGACCCTGGCGCGATTTCGAAATCAATCCATCGGTTTTGTCTTTCAATTTCATCATCTGTTGCCTGAATTTTCAGCCATAGAAAACACCATGCTGCCGGGATTGATCCAAGGGATAGATCCAAAGGAGATCCGGATTTCCGCCGAGGCAATTCTCGTCCGTATGGGGCTTAAGGACCGGTTATCCCATAAAATCACCGAGCTCTCAGGGGGAGAGCAGCAACGGGTTGCACTGGGAAGGGCATTGGTGCTAAAACCGAGTCTGCTTCTGGCCGATGAACCTACAGGAAACCTGGATATTGGAACAAGCGGACAGATCCATCAGCTCCTTCTGGGATTGAATTCCGAGTTTAAAATGACTCTGGTAGTGGTGACGCATAACACTGAATTGGCGAGGCTCATGTCAAGACGGGTTACCCTGTCGATGGGAAAGATTGTGGATGTTCAATGATCCGATGTTCGGCTTTTTTTAAAATCATTCAGAAACGGCGCTTTTCACCCTTTGGTTCCATTAAGATCAAGGGATCAGGATGGATTGCGGTTTTAATCGTGCTTTCGACATCTTTGTTTGTTGATACCGGCATGCTATCGGGTGAAGAATCTCCGAAGGTGCTCCTCTTGCCTTTTAAAATTTTTTCAGAACAGCCTCAGCCATACCTGGAAAAGGAGATCCCCCTGGCCATAAAAAATCGCATCCTTCAGGAGGGGGGAGAAGTTTTAATTCATGAAGAACCGGCCGTTTCCGTTGAAGTTGAGAAGGAAGCAGGCGTTTATCGGGAACTGGGACTGAAGAGCAGGGT
>JBFMEI010000512.1:0-1434 GCA_040753295.1 Thermodesulfobacteriota bacterium
GGAGTTCGCACTGATTGCCATGGGAGGGGCTGCCGCGCTTCACGCAGTGGACCTGGCCCGCGAATTAAATATGGCACGGGTGATCATTCCGCCCATGAGTGGAAATTTTTCAGCCATCGGACTTGCAGTGGCCAATATTCAGCGGGACTATGTCCGGACTTTTGGAAAAAAAGCCGGCAAGTTCAATCCTTCGGAACTGGAATCGATTTTTCATGCCCTTGAGGCCGAAGGGGTTGAAACCCTTCTGAACGAACGGGTCTCCCGGGAGAATATGGTCATATCCTGGTCTGCCGATATGAGGTACGAAGGGCAGTCCTGGGAGCTCAATATTCCGGTGGAACCGGTTAAGGAGATGTCCGAAACCGAGATCCAGAAAATCACCCATCGTTTTCATCAGATCCATTATCAGGTCTATTCATACTCGGAACCCCGGGAGAGCGTGGAATTTGTCAATCTCAGGGCAAGGGTTGTGGGAAAAAACCCGACCCTGTCGCTTCCCCGGAAACCTTTTTCCGGATCAGCCGGATGCGCTGTGGAAAAAGCGATACGAAATATCTGGTTCGAACCGTATGGCTGGAATCCGGTTCCTGTTTTCGAAAGGGCTTCCCTCAAGACCGGCTCCGCCATTCCGGGCCCCTGCATTATCGAAGAACCCATCTGCACCATCCTGATCCCCCATGGCTTTTCAGGGGAGGTAGATGGGTATTCAAATATCCTGATTCCGATCTCTTCGGAAAAGAACCTGCCGGATCAAAAGATCCTGCCGGATCAGAATTCAGGGAAAGGATTTGAGACCCGATGAACGGTGAGGCCAAAGAGAGGGGCGAGGATATCATTACCATGCAGGTGATCCGGTACGGCCTTGAAGCCATTGCCGATGAAATGGGATTCAGTCTCATGAGAATGGGGCGGACAACCATTGTCAAGGAGATCATGGATCTTAACTGCGCGGTTCTTGATTCCGGGGGCGGAATTCTTGCCCAGGCTCATTTGTGTCCCCTCATGATGTTCAGCCTTCCCACAACCGCCTCAAATATGGTAAAGCGGATCCGTAAGTTTCAGGAAGGGGATGTGATCATCTGCAATGATCCTTACCTGGGCGGCCAGCACCTGCTGGACGTACAGTTTTTTTCACCGGTTTATGTGGGAGATGAACGGATCGCCTTTGTCGCAAACATCGCCCATCAGCTTGATATGGGGGGTGCGGTTCCCGGCGGGGTTGCCGGCGGTCTTACCGAGATTTACCAGGAAGGGCTTCGGATTCCTTTTGTGAAGCTCTACCGGGAAGGACGTGAAGATCCCCAGATCTTTGATATGATCGCGAGCAATATCCGGATTCCGGAAAAGACCATGGAAGATTTCAAGGCCCAGGCCGCGACCATATTCGTGGGTGTCAGAAAAGTCAAGGCCCTGGTTGAAAAATACGGGATTGAA
>JBFMEI010000513.1:0-1424 GCA_040753295.1 Thermodesulfobacteriota bacterium
CCGCACTGAGACTGACTTTTTCCGGAGGCTTCTTGTAGATGCTCAAATCCTCCTTTTTTTCCAAGTGAGATAAGATCAAGTCAACTTTCTCATTAATACCGATAACCAGTTGCACAAGCCCCCGGATGAGTTCGAATGTCTGACGACTCGCCTCTCCCGCCCCAAAATTTTCCATCTCCAGCTCATTGGGCAAGAAATGAGCATATTTATTTCTCAGGTTACCTACACCGCTTGGCTGGTTCCTGAAGTTAATTTTTTCAGCTTTATATTCATTTATTGAAAGCACCTGATACTCAATGGCTAGGGTATCCTGAATCCGATAGTATTTTCGTTTCTCCTGATGTGGCAAAAAACTTTCCTCTATATAAAATCGGCATTTTTAACAATAATGCTCGATCCGAAAAAGAGCTTTTTTTAAACTACCCACGACATAACGGTCATATTTTTCATCCGACAATTGTTCCAGCTCCGTAACGGCCACCGGACAGGGTTTTGCTTTGCGGTAAGGACGGGGAGATGTCATGGCGTCAAAAGAGTCCGCTACGGCAATGATTCTGGTGTACAGGCAGATCTCATCATCCTCCAGACCATCCGGATATCCGCTTCCATCAAGTCTCTCATGGTGATGGCGGATAATCGATCTTTCCGGGGTCAGGAAGTCCAGAGGCTCCATGATGTTTTCTCCGACCTGGGGATGGGTTTTGATGACATCGAGCTCTCCGCTGGTCAGGGCATCCTTTTTGATCAGAATAGAGTCCGGGATACTGATTTTTCCGATATCGTGCAGAAGGCCGGTCATACGCAGAATATCCTTATCTTTTTGACTGAGTGAAAGCTCTGCCGCAATGGCCAGGGCCAGACGGGTAACCCTCCGTGAATGGGAGTAAGTATACTTATCCCTGCATTCGAGCATATTGACCATGGACAGCAGAGACTCGACCAGGTCCTGGTGCACCCGCTTGTACAAAAGGTCGTTTTCGATTTTTAAGGTAGCCTGCCTGCTCAACAGAAGGAGTGAAAAGAGATCCTTGGAGTCGAACTTCTGGTTATCCACCTTGTTTTCGACCCGCAGATAGCCGAAAGGATCCTTCAGCCCCCTCAGCAGCAAAGGAATGATGATATGAGAATCAGATCTGCAAAAATTTCGAATGGAAAAGGATTCGTTCCTGTTTTTCGATTCCGGAGAGGGAATATCGATATTTTCAGTGAAAACCACCAGGGATGAATTTCGGGCGGAAACGATTTTAGCTCCGGTATCCGCGATCAATTGCAGGAAATTCTCCATATTGGCCAGAGTATCCAGTTTCGTGTTGATGATCGAATATAAAAGAGGAAAGATTTCCGCTTCCGATATAGCCCTACTTTGATCAGTATTTGCAGATTCCTTGTTTATCATACAGAATTACCTCTATTTCCGGGGTGTT
>JBFMEI010000514.1:0-1420 GCA_040753295.1 Thermodesulfobacteriota bacterium
ATCACCCGCAACAGCTTAACCTGCATGGATACAGGCATATCTCCGATTTCATCAAGAAAAACAGTTCCTCCGGTTGCCGCTTCCAAAAGACCTTTCTTTATTCCGCGCGCTCCGGTAAAGGCCTCCTTTTCATGTCCGAAGAGTTCATTGGCAAGGAGTTCTTCATTGAAGGCTCCGCAGTTTACCGCCATGAATCGTTTGTCGAAACGGTTGCTCAGTCTGTGGATTGTCCTCGCGATCAGTTCCTTTCCGGTTCCTGTTTCACCCAGAATAAGTACGGTGCAATCAGTCGGAGCGATCTGTTCCACCGTCTTTTTAAGACTCTCCATTTTCGGGTTATTTCCCGTGATAAGAAAAATTTCCTTCTGTTCTCTGATGCGGAGCTTAAGGTCGGCCACTTCTTTTTTGAGAGATCTTTTCTCAAGGGCCTGACGGACAAGGATACGAACTTCATCGATTTTAAACGGCTTCGGCAGATAATAAAAAGCACCCTTCTGCATCGCATCTACAGCCGTCACAACCGTCGCATAACCGGTGATGAGGATCACTTCGGTATCAGGATTGATTTTTTTTGCTTTTTCAAGAACCTGAATACCATCAACACCCTGCATCTTCAGGTCCGTAATAACAAGGTCAAAGTCACTTTTTTCAATCTCCTGAACAGCGGATATTCCATTCTCGACAGTAACCGTTTCGTATCCTTCTTTTCTAAGAATATGGTCAAGATTCTCTCTGGCAATCAGCTCATCATCGACGATTAAAATCCGGGCGCGCTTCATCCGAATCTCCTTCATCATGCCCACTGAAAGAGAGGGAGGCGAATGATGAATCTGGTCCCCTCTCCGACCTTGCTCTCCACAGAGATTGATCCATGATGTTTCTGCAAAATACCATAGACAATGGAAAGTCCAAGGCCGGTTCCGACCCCGACTTCTTTTGTGGTGAAAAAGGGATCAAAAATCATTCCATAATTTTTTTCAGGAATGCCCATTCCGGTGTCCTCCACGGTAATAACAGCCTCGCCCGCGTAATTATCAGTCCGTGCCGATATCGATATGAGTCCTGAAGAATTTTCAATAGCCTGGACGGCATTCATAATGAGATTCAGAAAAACTTCCTGCATTCTCTGGGGATCAATATTCAGAATCAGGTCTTTTGGGATATCTTTCCTAATCTCAATCCCTGAAGGGACTTGGCTGGAGATAAGCTTTACAGCGCGTTCGACTGTTTCGGCGAGCGAAACAGGAATAAGGGCAAAATCCCTGTCCCGGGAAAATTCAAGAAGACCCTTGACCGTATCCTTGGCTCTGCCGACTTCCTGTTCAATATTGGAAAGCATTTTGTGCATCATTTCAGGGTCGGTTCTTCCGCCTTCTTCAAGGAGAATCTGACAGGAAGTCGATATATTGTTCAGAGGATT
>JBFMEI010000515.1:0-1418 GCA_040753295.1 Thermodesulfobacteriota bacterium
TTTCCGGTGACAGGGTAAAGCGCATACGTTAAAACATCATCCATATCCTTAGCCAAATCCTTGATTTCAGCTTCGGCTTTTCCCAGTTCGGGTTCCAATACTTCCGCAGGGCGACAGGTGATCGGTTTTTCTCCCCTGGAGTATCCTTTTAACGCTTTTTTCTGAACTTCGGGATTGATGGGAACCGCTGTTTTTCCATAAAGACCGTAACAGAGATCCTTCACCTGATCCGTGATCATTTTATAATGCTCCTTGTCATCATCAAAAAGGACATTATTGACCGTCTGAATCCCGACGATCTGACTCGTCGGGGTAACCAGGGGAATCTGTCCTAAGTCTTTTCTGACTCTGGGAAGTTCGGCATAGACCCTGTCAATCTTATCCAGAGCATCCATCTGCCGAAGCTGATTTACAAGATTCGACAGCATGCCGCCAGGGGTCTGATGGAGAAGAACATTAATATCAATGATGGACAGTTTGGTATCATCCAGCAAATGTTTGTATTTGGGAAGAATATCTCTCTCCAGAATTTCATTAATTGCCGCAAGATGTTTGATATCGAATCCCGTATCTCTGTCGGTTCCGATCAGGGTCATCACCAGCGGTTCGATGGCCGGATGGGACGTCCGGTAGGCATATGGAGACATGCAGGTATCCAGGATATCCACGCCTGCCTCAATGGCCTTCAATTGAGTCATGCTGGACATACCGGATGTAAAATGGCTGTGCAGATGAATGGGAGGTTTAACCTTGGATTTCAGTTCCTTGATAATTTCAAAAGCATCATAAGGAGCAAGCAATCCGGCCATATCTTTGATGCAGATGCTGTCTGCACCCATGGCTTCAAGATCCTTTGCCTTGTTGACATAATATTTCAGATTGTAAACTTCTCCGCCCATCCGCGGCTCGGTTAATGAATAACAGATACATCCCTGAAAATGCTTTCCGCACGATTTAATGACCGGGACCACGGTCTCAAAATTGCGATAGTCATTGAGAGCGTCAAATGTTCTGAAAATATCCATGCCGTTTTCAGCAGCCCTTTCAACAAATGCCTTTGCCACATCATCGGCATAATTCCGGTATCCCACCAGATTCTGCCCCCTGAGAAGCATGGAAAACGGCGTCTTTTTGATATATCGCTTCAGCGTCCGGATCCGCTCCCAGGGATCTTCGTTTAAAAACCGGTGCATGGTATCAAATGTGGCGCCTCCCCAGACCTCCATGGCCCAGAAACCGACTTGATCCATCATTTCAGCCGCTGGAATCATATCTTCAGTTCTTCCCCGGGGGGCAAAAAGCGACTGATGGCCGTCCCGGAAGGTGAGGTCTTCCACTTTGACCGGACTTTTTGCTTTAGGCCTGTTCTTGTCGTAATTCATGCTGGTCAGTTTAACTCGATGATGATCATTCATTGT
>JBFMEI010000516.1:0-1413 GCA_040753295.1 Thermodesulfobacteriota bacterium
ATTCCCCATCATTTTTGCCAAGGCGGCCCGGGCAAAAGGATTCTCCATCCATGCCGTTGCACACCGGAATGAAACCGATTCTCTTCTGGAAGAGCATGTAGATGCCATTCGTTGGATATACATCGGTCAGATAAACAAGCTGATTAAATTTTTTAAATCCAACCAGGTTACGGAAGCGGTCATGATGGGTACAATCGCCAAGGCAAAGCTATTCAGGGATTTACGCCCGGATATAAAGGCAATATCTTTGATCGCGGGCATGCATCATACCATGGATGACGGCATCCTTCGCTCACTCGCCGGTATACTCGAAAAAGAAGGAATTAAAGTGCGTCCCTCCACGTTTTTACTTCCAAACCTTCTTGCGGAAAAAGGCTGCTGGACCAAGCGAAAGCCTTCACGGGCGGAAAAGGGAGATATCGCCCTTGGATGGAAAATTGCCAAAGAGGTCGGCCGGCTGGATATCGGACAATGTGTCGTGGTGGAAGGGGGGTCTGTTCTGGCGGTGGAGGCGATTGATGGCACGGACGCCACCATCATGCGCGGAGGGAAGCTGGGAAACGGGAATGCCTCTGTTGTAAAGGTGTGCAAGCCGGAACAGGACCTGCGGTTTGACATTCCGGCGATCGGTTTGGATACCATCAAAACCATGCACGAGGCAGGCGCGACTGTGCTGGTGATTGAAGCCGGAAGAGCCGTGGTATTTGAAAAGAACGAAATGCTTACACTGGCAGATAAGTGGAAGATATCGATTGTCGCTATGGAAAAGCCGGAAGATATTATGGCCGGATAAACCATTGAACTGCATTCAATGCTTTTAGATGAATATGAACCAGGCAGGTAATAAAAAATGTATCTTGATCATTGCCGGTGAAGATTCCGGTGATCTGCATGGTTCAAATCTGGTCAAGGCGATGAAGAAAAGGGAGAATTCTCTTGTGTTCTATGGTATCGGTGGTGAAAAGCTCAAGGGTGCCGGATTGGAAATCCTGTTTCCTTCCTCCGCGCTTTCCGTCATGGGAATAACCGAGGTTTTTTCGATACTCCCTGCTGTTTTTAAAGCCCTTGGCATCATCAAACAATTTCTGAAAACCCGGAAACCGGATCTGGTGATTTTAATTGATTTTGCGGATTTTAATCTGCAGGTCGCCAAAGCCGCAAAAAGGGCTGGGATTCCGGTTTTGTATTACATACCTCCGAAAGTATGGGCATGGAGACAGGGGCGGGTAAAAAAAATCAGAGAACGAACCGATCATCTGGCTGTCATTTTTCCGTTTGAGGTCGAGTTCTTTCTGAAACACGGCCTTTCGGTCAGCTATATCGGAAACCCCCTGCTGGATAACGATATCGTTCAAAGCGAAACGGTCGTTCCAAGAGACCGAAGCGGCAAGGCCGGAATCATCGGCCTTCTGC
>JBFMEI010000517.1:0-1408 GCA_040753295.1 Thermodesulfobacteriota bacterium
CCTTTCCGGCACACGCAGAAGCGATCACCCGGGCGTACCTCCTCTTTTTTCCCAAAGACGCCTTTATCGGCCTGATCACCCGGCATCCGACCCTTGCCGTCAATATCATCGCCGTTCTGTCTCTTCGACTTCATCAATTCGCCGGCCAGGTGGAAAGCCTTTCCCTTAAAGAGGTCCCGAATCGGCTGGCAGCTTACCTCATCTATCTTTCAGAAGAACAGAGACAGAAAGATTCGGTCACCCTCTCGATTTCCAAGGGGCAACTGGCCTCTCTTCTGGGGACAATCCCTGAAACCCTTTCCCGGATATTCGGTCGAATGACCGAACAAGGCCTCATTGAAGTAGATGGAAAGAGAATCCATCTTCTTGACCGGGAATCATTAAAGGATCTCTCGGACCGTTAACTGAAGTCAGCTCTGTTGTTTCAATATCAACTTCAGGAGATATCGGACTTTTCTTCAGGAATCCCTTCGTCCGATCGATCCGTTCCAGATGTCTACCGGGCGACGGAGATCAGATGCCGGCTGAGCACCTCGATATGTCCCATCTCCTCCCGGATAATCGCGTCAAGCCTGTTTTTACCGAATTTTTCAGGAACCAGGTCTTTCATTCCAAGGTAAAAGACGATGGAGTCTTTTTCAGCTCCGATGGCTGACATGAAAATTTCTTTCAGGGAAGAAAGGTCGATCTTTTTTTCAAAAAAGACCCGGGTATCTGCCAAGGCCCGAAGATAAGAAAGAGATTCTTCCTGGGGATCAAAAATCGTCTGTTCCTTCTCTTTATCCTTCAAATCCGCCATCATTGAAGCAAAAACCTTCTCATGCCCGACTTCCATGCCGGAAAGATCCAGGAGAAGCGATTTAAATGAGGCATCCTTGACGTTTTCGGCTGCTTTTTTGTAGAAGAGAGCCCCGTTTCGTTCAAGCTGAAGGGCCATTTCAAAAACATCCTTTGCATTGAAATCATACATCATATCCGTTCCGGTCCTTTCTTTATCCAGTTCACCCTGATCGCCGATACAAATACGAAACCCGGCCAATCGACTTAAACAAAAGAATCGAAAAAAAAATTATCTTATAGTTCAAACTATATTGCTGATTCTGAATTTTGTAAAGATGAACCCGGCGGATTCATCTGATGAGGGCCGGATGAGTTCAAATCGATCAGAAAATCGAGTTCCGGGTGAAAGTCATCCGGGTTCAATCCGCAAGTTTCTCGAGGAAATTCAGAATAACCTGATCACGCTCCGGGTGGGGTTGAAAAATGATCCCGTAATGGTTTGTTCCATGGACATCGTATCGATGAGCATGGGGAATCTCCTTTATCATCCGATCGATCACCGGCTCGGGAAGCAGAATATCGTCTGCGCTGAGGATCCCCTGGGTCGCTCTGAGAATCAGAACCGGGG
>JBFMEI010000518.1:0-1406 GCA_040753295.1 Thermodesulfobacteriota bacterium
AGGTCTCTTCTGCCTCGGTGAGAATCCTCCCTCCCTGGGCTTTGATCCAGGCTGCACCCTGAAGTCCGTCGTTTCCCATCCCTGTCATGACCACCCCCAGGACCCGGTCTTTAAAAACTTCCGCTGCCGACCTGAAAAGAACATCTACGGACGGCCGGTGAGGGGTGTCGAGCGGGCGGGTATCGAGTCGGGTGAAGACTCTTCCATCCGGCTCCCGGAAAAAAGAGAGATGTTTTCCTGCAGGAGCCAGAAGGGCAAGCCCGGGAGAGAGTTCAAGTCCGCTGGAGGCTTCCACCACGTTCATGAGGGACAATTCGTCGAGTTTTTTGGCATAGAGGTCCGTATACCCTACGGGCATGTGAAGCACCATCGCCAGGGGAACCGGAAAATCTTTGGGAAGAATCGGAATCAGAAATTTCAATGCCTGGGGACCTCCGGTGGAAATTCCCAGAACAACGATATCCACCCGATTCTTTACCTCCTTAGCGACAACCGGAAGAGGAGAAGGAGAGAATTCTTTTTCAGGAATAGGGACCCGGCCTTTTGGAACACCGGCAACCGCTTTGACTTTTTCGATGAGAAGATCGCTGATTTCAAAAATTTTTTCCGTGGCAAGTGCTGTCGGCTTCTGAATAAAATCGACAGCCCCCTCGTCGAGCGCTTTAAAAGCCAACTCTCCGCTTTCACTGGCAATGCTCACCACTAGAACCGGAACCGGGTCTTTGGCCATCTGCTCTTTAAGGAAGGAAATTCCATCCATTCTCGGCATAATGAGATCTAGGGTAATAATATCGGGTTTTAAAGCCTGCACCATTTCGAGCGCTTCCAGACCGTCATTCGCTGTACCGACCACCTCGATAAACGGATTTTTGGAAAGAATTTCCCGGATGATTTTCCGAACATAGGCGGAATCGTCAACCACGAGCACACGGATGATTTTATTCATGAATGAATTCCTTTCAGCGATATCTCATTTTATTTTTTAACATAAACAAACGCTCCGCCGATCTCCTCGAGTTCAAACCGGGTCCGCAATTTAAGGAGCGACTCGGATGCGGCGATAAAGAGGAATCCGGGTTTCGGCATCCGATCGTAAAGCCGCTCCACTGTTTTTTGGATCGTCTGATCTGAAAAGTAGATAAAGACATTTCTACAGAAAATAAAGGGCGAAGTTGACATCTCCCGGATTTGAGTCTCATCCATTAGATTTGCAGTTTTCCAGCGTATTTTATCGTGCAGCCTGCGATCCACCTTCCACTCCTTCCCATCCTGGGCAAAATATTTGATGCGAAGCCCGGGGGAAAGGTTCCGAAATGAGCGTTCCCGATAGATTCCGTGTTTCGCCTTTTCAATGGCTTTCGGGCTTCCGTCACTGGCGATGATTTCAATCGATTTTCCTTCGAGGA
>JBFMEI010000519.1:0-1405 GCA_040753295.1 Thermodesulfobacteriota bacterium
CCACATTCGGGGAATGATGGGGATTGGAGTCAAGATCGAACTTGTGGCTCCCAAGAGCATTACCCGAAGCGAAGGGAAGGCCCTCCGCGTCATCGACCAGAGGCCGAAAGGATAAACCATTCTCCCCTTCTCCTTTCATTCATGATATCAGATGGCCGGAGGACTCAAGTCCCGGCCATCTGATTTTGAATCTCCTTAAAATCGGATTCAGGGAATATTTTGCAAAATTTATTTTAAAAGAGGTATAATCATATTTTTATCCGGATTTTAATTCCAAAGGCTTCGTCAGGCATAACCATCGGAACAGCGGGTTCAAACCCATGGCGTTGAAAAAGAAAGCGAGATCCGTCCGCGCAGCGCATTCACCTGAACCGCAGGCAGATCAACAATCGACCCTGAAAGTCGACCCTGATACGCTTAAAGTCTATCGGGAACGGTATCGCGTCTTTATCGAAGATGTGGCGGACGGCTTCTATGAAACCGACCTGAAGGGAAACTTCACCTTTTTCAACAAGGCGCTCTCCCGGATTTTCGGATACCCGGCCGGAGAGATCCGGCATCAGAATTTCCGCCGATTCATGGACGAAAAGAACGCCGTCTCTGCGTTTAAAAATATCAATAAAGTCTATCGTACCGGAAAAGGAATCACAGACATCATCTGGGAAATTATCCGAAAAGACGGAGAAACCCGGATTCTTGAAATCTCATCCTCCCTGATTCGGGATGAACACAGCGGCAAAATCGGTTTCAGAGGGATTGCCCGGGACGTCACCAAAGAACGGAAAGCCGCCAGGACCAATCAGGTTCTTTATCAAATCGCCATGGCGCTGCAGCGCTCCCGAATGCTGGACGAACGCCTGGAATATATCATTCAGGAAGTGCGGAATCTCATCGGAGCCGAAGGCGCGTCAGTGATCCTCATCGATGAAAATAAAAAAGAATTCTTTTTCCGGGCCGCTGACTATGAAGACTCCTCCACCTCCAGAAAAATGAAGGAGATCCGTTTCCCTCTCGGGAAAGGAGTCGCCGGAAGCGTCTATCGCTCAGGAAAGCCGGTGATCGTCCCGGATACGTCAAAAAGTCCTGACTTTTTCAATATTGTCGACCATCAGTCCGGATATGAAACAAAAAATATGCTCGATGTCCCCTTGTGGGTTCAGGACCGGATGATCGGTGTCCTCTGCGCCGTCAATAAAAAAGAAGGGGAATTCACCCAGCAGGATGTGGAACTCCTCAGCACCATTGCCAACACCGTCGCCTTCCCCATTGAAAATGCAAGAATCAACGAGGAATTGAAACGTTCCTATGAAGAGGTCAATACCCTCAACAAAGCCAAGGACAACATCATCCATCATCTCTCCCATGAATTAAAAACACCGGTTTCCATCTTAAGCTCTTCCTTAAG
>JBFMEI010000520.1:0-1403 GCA_040753295.1 Thermodesulfobacteriota bacterium
ATAGATCCCAATGGCGGCCTCTATCCCGAGATAAGCAAAAAACAGCTTGCGAAGGAGCCTGTCGTCAAAAAAAATAAACATGGTGATAAAGGCGGTGAGAAAAATAAACGCACTTAAAAAAAAGTCGATCCTCGGCAGATTCAGATAGATAAGGGTTATAAACAGAGAGGCGATGGCATAAAAGCGGATGGCGGGATCGCCTCCGAGTACTTTTATAAGATCTCGACTTAGAATCCAATGGACGGTTTTTGCAAACTCAGCCATGCCGATGCTTTTTAAAGCGATCCGGCAGAGAATTCCTCCCAGAAGCATGATCATGAATCCGATAAATAGAGGCAGAAGGGCGGGTGAAACATACCAGACATTCATCACCCCTCCCCAAGAGTCTTTCATCGGCATTTTAAACGCCTGGAAGATGATCCATACCCCGAACAGAAAAATAACCAATCCCGACCAGGCATCCATTTTTCTGAGGTTTTCTTTTTCAATCATGGGATTTCAACCTAATCCGTTATTCTCTTTAACGGTTTTTTCGTAATCGGATTGTATCAAAGGGCGGATATCGGAATCCGCCCTCTTTGTTTTCAGAATTTTTACTTGGCTGGTTTTGGAATTTTAAGAGTGGCCGGATCGACTTTGGCAGCGCCGAGTTCCCAGAGTGTCCAGGCAAACAGGGATTCCAGATTCTCAAATTCCTTTTTCCCCTCTTCTCCGGTTTTTCCGGACAAGAGATAATAATTCTCTGCAGCCCATTTTTTCACCGTATCGGTTGCCATGGCTTTTTTAAATGCATCTTCAATGGCGTCTTTGGCTTCTTTGGGCGTATCTGAAGGAACGCCGAATCCGATGGCCTGTGAAATGGGGAGATATTGTTTCAGACCGGGATAGGCGTCAAATGCGGAAGGAATCTTCCCCACATCGGTAACGTCAAATGCCGTGGGGATCAGCATTGCCAGGGGTTTCAGTTTCCCGCCTCGGATCAACTGCTGCTGTTCGGCGAGGGAGGTGATGACCACCTGAATCTCTCCGGTCATGGCGGCGTTTTGGGCCGGCGCTGATCCGGGGTAGGGGATAAAATTCAGTTTGACTCCCGCACCCTTTTCGAGTGCCAGAAGGTTAAGGTGGTGAATGGATCCTGAAGCGCTTGCTCCGGATTTGATTTTTCCGGGATTCTTTTTGACATCTTCGATCAGATCCTGAACGGTTTTATACGGAGCGGTGGGGGTGACGGAGATCAGGTCAGGAGAACCACCGACGATAAAGTAATCCCACACATTCATTCTCTTTTCCCATCCGCCCTGAACTCCGGCTGTAACGCACGATTCGGAGAGCCCGCACAGGGTATATCCGTCATGGGGTTTGGAAAAGGCGTCGGCCATGCCCATGGAACCGCCCACTCCTCC
>JBFMEI010000521.1:0-1403 GCA_040753295.1 Thermodesulfobacteriota bacterium
AACGTGATCACCGGCGATCAGATCATCGCCGTATGTGCCAATTATCTCAAGAAGAATGGGAAGTTGAAACATAATCGGGTGGTGACTACAGTGATGAGCAATATCGGGCTGATTCATGCCCTGAAAGAAATGGGGATCGAACACAGGATCGCGCCGGTGGGGGATCGGTATGTGTTGCAGGAGATGATTAAATCCGGAGCTGTTTTAGGCGGAGAAGATTCGGGGCATATGATCTTTCTGGATCATCATACCACAGGTGACGGAATTTTTACAGCCCTTAAACTTATTGAAATTCTTTGTATGGAATCGAAACCGCTATCCGAACTGACCCGGATTCTGGAGATCTTTCCTCAGGTTCTGATGAACATTCCGGTGTTAAAGCAGGTGGCGATTGAAACTGTTCCCGAGATTGCAGACGTCATTCGATCCGTAGAATCGGATCTGGGCGGCAAGGGGAGGGTGCTCGTCCGTTACTCAGGCACCCAGCCCCTTTGTCGAGTCATGGTGGAAGGTCCGACCGATCAGGAAACCCGGGAATATTGTACCCGGATATCGGATGTGGTCAGGAAAACCCTGGGGGCTTAGTTTTCCCGGTTCCCCAGGATTCTTAAAAGCATCAAGAACAGGTTCACAAAATCAAGATAAAGAGAAAGGGCTCCCAGGATCGTTCCTTTTCGAACCACGCTGCTTTCGAGTCCAGCAGGCTGGGAAAGCGCCATCATTTTAAGTTTCTGCGTGTCATATGCCGTCAGTCCGACAAAAACAATAACACCGATGTAGCTGATGATCATCTGCATTCCTGAGCTTTTCATAAAGATGTTGACCAGAGAGGCGATGATGATCCCGATAAGCCCCATGGCCATAAAATTTCCCATGGAAGTAAGATCCCGTTTGGTGGCCATTCCAAAAACGCTTGCCGTCGCAAATGTAGCGGCGCATACAAAGAACGTTGAGGCGATTGAACTCTTTGTAAATACTAAAAAAATTGACGAAAGCGTGACACCGTTCAGTCCGGCATATAAAATAAAAAGCAAGGTGGCGGTCGAGGCCTGAATCCGCTGAATCCTGGCGCTGATGGTAAAAACCAGTGCAAGTTCCGCAATGATCAGACCGAAGAAAAGGAACTGGTTTCCAAAAACAATCCGGATGGCTGCCGGCGTATTGGCAACATAAAAAGCAATCCCTCCGGTCAATGCCAATCCAACGGCCATCCAGTTATACACGCTTCGAACAAACGAGTTGACCAGAACCTGAGTTTGTGTTCTTTTAAGTGTCAATGACTCCATCGAAACCTCCTTTACCGTATTGAAAATAACATTGAGACGATTTAAAACTATTTATTTCGTTAATAAAAATTATAACATCGCCTCTATTTTTTGCAAGCTTAAAAAGAATGAAATCAG
>JBFMEI010000522.1:0-1396 GCA_040753295.1 Thermodesulfobacteriota bacterium
GCCTGCGATATGAAATTCTATGGAGGCTCGACCGGAAAGCACTCGGAGGAATGCGGGAATACCGTTCATCACCCTTGATTGAGAGACTTTCACAATTACTGGAACATTCGGGCCGGGTATCCGATGGACCGAAGGAGGATTTGGGTCTTGAATCCGAAGATCAGGATCAGGAGCTTACGCTGGAAGAAGATGAATATGTGGAAGTTCCATGTCCGAGCCACGACAATCCGATCCTGATCATTCCCAAGGAACATCGGCGATCTTTCCTTGATGACTTATTCAGAAATGACGAATTCAAATGGAAGCTTTCCACGGAAAAGGAATACGAATGGGTTTTCAAAGACATCCCGTGCACCATCTGCAGTTCATTGTACGAAGCGCTGCTGGAAAGACTCAAGGATCCCATGGAGGTTTTCAAAATGGTCCATGCCCGTCATTATCGGGTCAATCGGCGCCTTGGAGACGGAATCAGTGTGTTCAATCCCGGAGATGAGATTGTGCGACAGAATGTGCTGACGAACCCGATGCTTCAGAGACGGATCAATTCCCTGTTTCGAGACAGCAATCAGGTTCAGTACATTTATTCCCGCTATGCCAAAACCAACAACGGAATCTATGCGTTGATGGACATCAAGTCCCGGAATAACGAACGGCTCATCGAGCTCCATAACATCATCAGCGAGAAAGTCCACAAGGTTGAGAATATCGAAGAGAATGTGAATTCATTATTTCTGGCCGTGATCAACCCTGAGGATAAGAAAAACTTCCAGGATATCCAGTCTTTTTCGGATCGAATTCAATATATCCGGATTCCCTATGTCATGGATCTCAGAACAGAAGTGGATATTTACCGGAATATTTTCGGAAAGCACATTGATGACAGCTTTCTTCCCCGGGTTTTGCATAATTTTGCCAGGGTGATCATCTCGAGCCGGCTGAATACAAAATCAGACGCGCTCCTGGAATGGATCGGAAATCCGGAAAAATATGGCCTTTACTGCGACCGGAACCTGCAGTTGCTGAAAATGGAGCTCTATGCCGGACATATCCCGCCATGGCTTCTTGAGGAAGATCGAAAAAATTTTACGGCCAAGCGAAGAAAACGGGTGATCGCCGAAAGTGAAGCCGAAGGTGAAAAGGGATTCAGCGGAAGGGATTCCATCAAGCTGTTCAACCAGTTTTATTCGGCATACTCCCGGGAAGGAAAGCTGATCAACATGTCCATGCTGTGTCATTTCTTCAACCAGATACGGAAAGAGAACCGGGATTCCATTCCGGACGGCTTTCTCGAGTCCATGCATCAGCTTTATGATTACACCATTTTACAGGAAATAAAGGAGTCGCTGTATTATTACAATGAAGAACAGATCGCGAGAGACATCCAGAATTATCTATT
>JBFMEI010000523.1:0-1391 GCA_040753295.1 Thermodesulfobacteriota bacterium
AGCCCTTCAGCTTACGGCTCCGGGTCGGATGTCTCAGTTTTCTTAATGCCTTTGCCTCAATCTGGCGGATCCGCTCCCGGGTGACTGCAAAATCCTGCCCCACCTCCTCAAGGGTATGGTCGGCTTTTTCACCGATACCGAAGCGCATTCTTAAAACCTTTTCCTCCCGGGGGGTCAGGGTTGCCAGCACTTTCCGGGTCTGTTCTGCCAGATTAATATTTACCGCGGCTTCAGAGGGAAGCATGAATTTTTTATCTTCAATAAAATCTCCAAGATGGCTGTCTTCTTCTTCTCCGATCGGAGTCTCGAGAGATATCGGTTCTCTGGCGATTTTAAGGACTTTCCGGACCTTGTCGAGCGGAATTTCCATCTTTTCGGCGATCTCCTCGGGAGAGGGCTCCCTTCCAAGCTCCTGCACCAGGTAACGGGAGGTCCGGATCAGTTTGTTGATGGTTTCAATCATGTGGACCGGAATCCGGATGGTTCTTGCCTGATCGGCAATGGCCCGGGTGATGGCCTGACGGATCCACCATGTGGCATAGGTGCTGAATTTATATCCGCGCCGGTATTCGAATTTATCTACGGCTTTCATCAGGCCGATATTCCCTTCCTGAATCAAATCCAGAAATTGAAGCCCCCGGTTGGTATATTTCTTGGCAATACTGACCACCAGTCTGAGGTTTGCCTTGATCAATTCGCTTTTGGCTCTTTTAACCCTTCGATGCCCTTCTTCGACCCCTTCTATGATCCGGTTCAGAATCCGGCCGTCGGCTTTTGCGGCATGCTCCTTTTGCCGAAGCTGATCAAGGATATTTTTCGAATCCGTATAAAATTTCGCCAGATCGTCCGTCTTTTTATCCGTTTTCCCCTTTGCCCATTTCATGAATTCTGTTTTGGTTTTAAGGCGGGTTTGAAACGTCAAGGGAGATACATTCATCCGGCGCGCAAGTTCTGCAAATTGGTGCGTGAGGTCGGTCAGCAGTTGAATCTCTTTTCGAATCGCATTTTCGATATGTTCCATCACCGCGCCCTCAAGCCGCCAGTCTTTCAGGCACTCAAGGATCTTCAGATTACGTCTGAAAATGATTTTTCTAATTTTTTGCTTATCTTCAGGGGACGATTTTTTACTTAAAATCGCTTCCCGATGCTTCTCGTTTTCCCTGTGCATCTCCTTGATCTGGTGGATGGCCTTGATAAATCCCTCGATTTTGACGGATTCGTCAACATAGGCATCTCCTTCGTCGATATCCCTCAATACGTGTTTTGGTCTGAGTGTTCCGAGTTCAATATGCTCGCCCAGCCGGATGATCTGTTCGACACCGATGGGGGTTTCAAGAAGATATCTGAGAACTTCCTGCTCGCCGGATTCTATCTTTTTGGCGATTTCCACT
>JBFMEI010000524.1:0-1383 GCA_040753295.1 Thermodesulfobacteriota bacterium
AAGTGACGCTTCATGTCATGGGAGAACCCACACTCCATCGGGATTTTTTTCAGATCCTATCCCATGCCCGGCAGAAAAACGTCAATATCGGGCTTACCACCAATGGAAGAAGCCTGGGAAGTCTTACAGGAAAAGAGCTTCTCGATTACCCCCTGCATCAGATCGATGTATCGCTTCAGACTCCGGACGAATCTTCCTTTGCCATGAGAAGGGCAAAAGGGATATCCTTTGAGACATATCTTGCCGGAATCCTGGAGTTCTTTTTTTCCTACCGGAAGAGACATCCGGAGACGATCTTCAAATTTCGATTTTTAAACACCCGGTTCCGAAAAAAGGAGATGGAAAAAAAGACCGGCACCATGGACGTCATCTCGTCGACACCGGAGCTGCGACGGGTCTTTACGTTCTGGGCTGACCGGCTCCTTTCAGGTCTTGGGATTGAAGTCGATGAGAAAGAAAAGGTCATGGCCGGGATTCAGAAACTGGTTTCTTATAAATGGAATGTGGTTGAAATTCAACCCAACCTCTTTTTTGAAACCTATGTTCTCGATGATTGGGGACATGCCTTTGATGAGACGCCTGTCCGTGAAGCCTGGGGGGGATTCTGCTTCGGGATGCGGGATCATTTTGCCGTTCTCTATAATGGGGATCTGGTGCTCTGCTGCATCGACTATGAAGGAAAAACCGCTGTGGGAAACCTTCATGAAGCTTCCCTGGAACAGATCCTCTCATCGGATCGAGTCAAAGAGATTGTTAAAGGGTTTGATCGATTTGCCCTTGTCCACCCTCATTGCAGGCACTGTCTGGGAAGTACCGGTGCTTTATCCTGGGCAATCAAGCCCATCCTGTCCGTGATGGGGCTGAAAGTCCTGAAGCCCTATCTTTATTCCAAAATCCGCCTCTTCTCGTAAGCGCAGAGCAGCGGCTTTCAGTTTATGCCTTTGGGACCCCGGATGACGGATGGGGAACGGATGGTTCGGAAATATATTTTCCATGGCGGATGATCTCTCCTTCAATAAGATAGATGACTTCTTCTGCGATATTGGTGGCGTGATCCCCCAATCGCTCGAGGTGCCTTGAAACCAGAAGGAGATTCATGAAATACCCCATCGCATCCGGGTTTTTCGCCATGGCGTCCTTGATTTGATCATAGGCTGCGGATTTCAAGGCATCCACTTCATCATCGGCAGCCACCACCTGAAACGCAAATGTTCGATCCATCTTTTCCAGGGCGTCGAGGCTTGTTTTCAGCATCTTTAAGACTTTTTCGGCCATTTGCGAATAGTCGAAAACCATATCCATGGTTTTTCGCTTGGCCAGACTCCGGACCCGGTGGGCGATATTCACAGCCTCATCCCCGATCCGTTCCAGCTCATTATTGAT
>JBFMEI010000525.1:0-1383 GCA_040753295.1 Thermodesulfobacteriota bacterium
GATCTGTACAAGAGATATCCGTTCCCGGAGAATCCCGAAGAGTTCAAGCAGAAGCCAGAGGGTCTGTTTACTCAAGCTGAGGTTGAATCGGTTATTCTTCGTTACGGAAATAAAATCAAAATCCCGGCAGGGATTTCAAAGATTAATCACGGGATTTCAATCGGAAAATTCCGGTTTGATCCTGATCATTTTGCCCGGCTGATCCTTTATGTGTGGGAAGGCGGATATCCTCAATGGGAAAAAGGGGTCCGCCCTCCTTATGTTCTAAAAATGAGAGAAGCATTGAAAAAAAATAAGGCTCCTCTTTCCTTGCATCTGAAAACCGCCAACGCGTGCAGGATTCAGGTCAATACACGTTGAATCTGAGTAACAGAGAGATAAAGGAATTAATTTATGATCACCGCAGGGATTGATTGCGGGTTTAAAAACACCAAGGCGGTTATTCTGAAAGACGGGAAAATCCTTGGACGAGGGATGATATTCACCGGATTTGATCAGAAGAAAGCCGTAGATTCGGCATTTGAATTCGCGATGCTCCAATCCGGAACCCGAAGAGGGGATATCCGGAAGATCAGCGGGACCGGTTCAGGAAAGAATGCCGTCGAAATCGCCGATATTCAGATTGAGGATCGATACGCCATATCCAAAGCTGCCCGCTTCTTTTTTTCATCCGCGCGGAGCGTTGCTGATGTGGGTGCAGAGGAAGGAAGAGCAGCACGGATTGATGAAAACGGAAATCCGATCGATTTTGCCGTCAATGAAAAATGTGCTGCCGGATCCGGTACATTTATCGAAGCCATGGCACGAGCGCTTGAATTGACCGTTGAAGAAATGGGGAGGATTTGTGCTCTCTCGAATAAACGGATTTCCCTGAACACGGAGTGTGCTGTTTTTGCAGAATCTGAAGTGGTGAGATTGATTCACTCAAAAGCCGCGAAACCGGATATCAGTAAAGCCGTTCATGATGCCATGGCGCTCCGGATTGTTTCGATGATCCGACGGGTCGGAGTCTATCCGGATCTGGTCCTCTTCGGGGGTGTGGCGAATAATCCCGGATTTACGGATGCCGTGAAACGGGAATTGAAGATAGACAGGCTTTATATTCCCGAATATCCGGAGTTCGGTGCTGCAACCGGTGCGGCAGCGGTTGCCGCTGAAGGGTAAGTGAACCTAAATTGAGCGTTTTAAATAATGACAAGGAAGTTAAAAATAATAAATTCATATGGATATCCTAATAAAGAGTATTTCCAGATATACCCAACAGGTATTACAATCTTTACTTAAAGAATGTCATGATTTAAAACCCTTTGGGATTGCCGATTTTGCCGAACCTGCGGCGTCATCGGGCACTGGGCATACTCCAGTATTGCCCAGCACCCTCTT
>JBFMEI010000526.1:0-1375 GCA_040753295.1 Thermodesulfobacteriota bacterium
GAAAATTTATCATCGAATACCACTCCTTTTCCGGTTAAGGAAAATAGGAAAGCCGCTGATGAATTGACCGGAAAGATTGTTTTTCAATCGAACCGGGACGGAGATGAAGAAATTTATGTCATGAATCCAAAAGGAGAAGAGGTTACCCAGTTGACTTCAAATACCGCATTCGACGGCTATCCGGTATGGTCTGCAGACGGGACAAAAATTGCCTTTGAATCGAACCGGGATGGATCTTTTAAAATTTATATCATGAATTCTGATGGAAGTAATCAGGAAAAGATTACAGGAGGTTTGTTTGAAAATCGATATCCGGCATGGTCTCCGGACGGAAAAATGCTTCTCTACCAGTCTGAACGAAAAAACGGAATGCAGATTTACGCAATCAACCTTGAGAACAGATCAGAAAGACCGATAACGAATTCGTGGTATAAAAGCGGACTCCCGAGCTGGTCTTGGGATGGAAAAACGATTGCCTTTACGGCCAATAAGCTTCTCGGATGGGGTGTTTACGTCATGGAAAAAGATGGATCAGGCGTTCGAGCCTTGGATACAGAAGGAGGAAGCTGTCGGCCCAGATGGAGCAGGGATTCCTCAATGATCGCCTATGTTTCTCAAAAAGGAGACAACAAGGGGGATATCTGGACCATGCGCCGGAACGGAGAAGGAAAATCCCGATTAACGTCAGACTCTCAAACCTATGATTACTTTCCCTCCTGGAATTCAGATGGAAAACATATTGTCTATTCCAGCACGCTTGACAAGGAGAAAGGGAATTGGGAGATCCGGATTATTAATGTTTTAACCGGAGAATCCAGACAGATTACAAGGCATCCATCCCAGGATCTTTATCCGGACTGGCATTAAGCCGAAATAAATGAACCGGGGACTCCTTTATTTCGGATTAAGCATCCTGATTTCGCTTGCACTGGGAGGCTTTCTTCTTTCACAAATCGATATCCATGCGCTGGTCCGGACCTTTAAAAATCTTCATTTCCCTTCATTATCCCTTTATGTTTCTCTGGCGATCCTTGGAATTATCTCCCGAACCTATCGCTATTATCTTCTCATCTCTTCGGGCACGACGATCCGTTTTGGATACCTGATCCTGGTCACGATGGTGAGAAACCTGTTTGTGGATCTTCTTCCTGCAAAAATAGGATCACTCTCCTATGTTTATCTCATCAACAGGCGCCTGGGCGCTCCTTTTGAAGTCGCCGCATCATCATTTCTTCTTGCCTTTGTTTTTGATCTGGTTGTTCTTTTTCCGATATTTTTTGCGGCAGTTGCGATAACCGGAACCGAAACGATTCACCTTTTATCGGTTCCTTTTATTCTATTCTGCATCCTTTTATTTTTGACGGTTCTTCTGGGT
>JBFMEI010000527.1:0-1364 GCA_040753295.1 Thermodesulfobacteriota bacterium
CCGGGCCTCTTTTTTTGAGTCTTCGAGAGTTGTCTTCTGGGTAGTATCTTCGGCAAATATCAAATGACCGGTGATCTGAGCAGAATCTTCCCGGCTGATGGCTGGAAAAAGGATCAGCAGCAGAATATTCAGAAAGCTCCAAACTAAAAACCGACCTATAAAAGGATTTGGTCCGATCATTTCACGGGTCTTTCCAAATGAAGTTTTTCTATAACTTCAGACAACCGGGCTACCAGATGCTCGTGATATGCTTTTCCCCCTTCCCGGGAAGCTTTGCTCGGTTCTCCGGAAGTCCCTCCGGCTTGCAGGACCGTCTGTTGCTGCTCAGAAACCGAGCTCGGGACATAACACAGGGTGTCTTTTGAATACGCCGGATCGACATGATAACGGGGATGATGCTTATGGGGGTTGTCTCGTGCGCGGCTCATCTTGACCAGATCCGGATAACAGTACCAGATGTGAGAGCTTTCTATTTCTTCGGCGTGTCCGATTTCTCCCCAGCCCAATTCCCGGGTGATCTCTTTTGACATGTACGCCGGATCAAAAATCACGATACCGGCTCCCAGGTTCCGTTTTGCCCGCTCAGCGGCGATTTGAAGCCATGTGACGTTGACGATGCGATGACCGTTTAAGAGGATAAATTTTTCAAACCCGTGATGGTGGAGGGACGATATCATATCATAGCAGATCTCAATAAGAATTTCAGGACGGATGGTAATGGTTCCGGCCAGGATCATATGATGAGGGCTCCATCCGAACCAAAGCGGCGGTGCGACCAGAACAGAATTTTTTTCGGCCGCCGCCTCAGCCAGGGCCATGGCAACCATGGTATCGGCTCCTACCGGTAAATGTGGCCCATGCTGTTCGGTGCTCCCGATCGGCATGATGATGGTCCTTCTGCTTGTTTTAATCTTTTCCTGAATTTCCTCCCACGTGAGATTCTGGAGCCAAACCGAAGAGTGCATGCTGTTATCCTTTCAAAGGGTGGCGCAGCCTGCCCCTTCCAATTGAAGGCAGGTCAGCGACAATTCCGAATTGAGGGGTTCGATGCGAACCACCTTGGCTGATCCTAAATTGACACATCCCTGCGACCGGCTGAGAATACTGGTCATAATGGTTGTTCCGATCTGTGGGGATCGATCCGATTCAATGACAAATGCGACACCGTTTACCGAATAGTCAATCAGCCAGCCCAAAGCCCCTTCATCTTGTCCGGTTTTCCACCGGACAAGGTCTTGTCCGGGAGTTCGGGGAGAACTGCGGCGGTCAGGGTAGGGATAAGGGTCCTGTGGACCCGGCTGCGGAAATAGTTTCAGATCTTCAGGGCTGACAGGATTCCCTTCAGGGATCTGATTTCCCTTAGA
>JBFMEI010000528.1:0-1357 GCA_040753295.1 Thermodesulfobacteriota bacterium
GCCGCTTCCTTGGTTCCAGACGGATTTGCATTTCTTTGCCCAGGCCGTGGTCATCTCCACCCCTTTTTCCGCCGACTCCCTGCTGATGGGATACGGCAGGCAATTATCCAGGCACATCATGATATCCGATCCGATGATTTGTTGAATTTCGACTGCTTTTTCAGGAGAAATAAAATGACTGGAACCATCGATGTGGGATCGAAAAACCACTCCTTCTTCAGTGATTACGGAAAGTTTTGCCAGTGAAAAAATCTGAAATCCACCGCTGTCCGTTAAAATCGGGCTGCTCCATCCCATAAATCGATGCAGCCCGTTGAAGAGGCCGATGACATCCATTCCGGGTCTTAAATAAAGGTGATAGGTATTCCCTAAAAGAATCCGGACTCCCATGTTCCTGAGTTCTTCAGGAGAAAGGGATTTAACCGTCCCGAGGGTCCCCACCGGCATGAAGACCGGTGTCTCAACAGGTCCATGAGCCGTAACAAACAGGGCTCTTCTCGCCCGGGTGGTATCGCATTTCTGTATTGTTTTAAATTCCATGGTCAGGATCAGAGAATCAACATGGCGTCCCCATAGCTGAAAAACCGGTATTTTTCTCTGATCGCCTCCTGATATGCAGAGAAGAGTTTCTCTTTTCCTGCAAAGGCGGAAACCAGCATGAGGAGCGTTGATTTTGGAAGATGAAAATTTGTGATCATGGCATCGATTATTTTAAAATGATATCCCGGATAAATAAACAGGTTGCACTCCCCGGTTCCGGGCCCTACAACGCCATGGTCATTTGACGCAGACTCCAACACCCTCACGCAGGTTGTTCCAACCGCAATAATCCGCGAACCGTTTCTTTTATATTCATTGATCTGTTTAGCTGCCGATTCGGAAATTTGATACCATTCCGCATGCATGCGATGCTCCCGGATATCCGAAACCCGGACCGGTAAAAACGTGCCGTATCCCACATGCAAGGTGATTTCAACAAATAAAACGCCTCTTGACTTCAACCGTTCCATCAGATCCTTTGAAAAATGAAGCCCTGCCGTAGGCGCCGCAACCGCTCCTTTTTTTGATGCATAAACAGTCTGATAAGAATCAGCATCATCAGGTAAGGGTTTTCCCTGATTTCTCCGAATATAGGGAGGGAGGGGAATATCACCGCTTTGATACAGAATTTCTTTAAAACCCCCCTCATATCTGAATTGAACCGAATAGATACCCTCTTTTCCATCAAGAATCCGGCCGTCCAACCGATCATTGATTTTGAAACGCATTCCGGATTTAGGTCGTTTTGATGATCTGACAAGACATTTGCAAACGATATATCTATTGAATGAATCCTCCTTGAATGCAGATTCCGGAA
>JBFMEI010000529.1:0-1355 GCA_040753295.1 Thermodesulfobacteriota bacterium
AAGGCCCTAAAATAAAGAGCACAACGCAGGTTGTGCCATTGTTTAAGTTTTGCAGATCCCGCTGCAACGCAGCGGGTTTTAAAACAAAACAATAAATTGCCATATCCAATCCCGGATTTCTTTCCCAACCGGAATGAAATCCGGGATTTTGCGTCCATGGCCGGGACACCTTCTCCGAGACACATGTGTATTGAATCATATTTTATTGTGAGGCTTCGAAAAAATTTTTCAAGGTCCGGCCGGCGATTTCATATGCCCGGTTGATATACCCTTTCAATGCATCCTTTGAAATATTTTCGGTAAAGTGATTTTCAAATGATTTGAATCCGACCTTTTTCCAGTCAACCTGCAGGCCGTCATATAGCGGTGTTCCCGGCAACGGAACAAAGTTGTTGATGTCAAAAATGGATGTTTTGATCCGCTCCATTAAATCCAAGGTGTCTTCTATATCTCCGGCATCTTCCTGGGGAAGGCCGAGCAATATCGCGGTTACCGATATGATCCCGCTTTGATGGATGATCTCACTTGTTTTGACGATATCTTCCACCGTTATTTTTTTTATCAATGGAATTCAAAATTTTCTGGCTTCCGGATTCCAGACCCAAATACAGCCCGTTGCAATCCGCTTTTTTCATGAGATCGATGATTTTCCGGTCAAGATTGTCATATCGTGCGCTGCATCGCCATTTGATGCCCAATCCCTCCTGGATCATCGCATTGCAGAAATCCGTCAGATATCGCCTGTCATACGTAAACGTTCCGTCCACCATATCGACATACTTGATATCATACGTTCGGCTCAGTTGTTTCATCTCTTCCATTACATTTTTCAGGCTGCGTCTCCGCACTTTTCCCTTCCAGAGCTTTTTGTCTGAACAAAAAGTGCAGTTATACGGGCATCCCCTTGCGGTTATCATGTAATGCAGCCGGTAGCGGCTATAATCACAGTTCAGCACCAGCTCTCTGGCCGGAAAAGGAAGTGAATCCAGATCCGGAATCAAATCGGAATCCGCCGTACCGACAATCCCTCCGTTTTCCTTGAAATGAATGCCCTGAATTCTCTTCAAATCCGTCTTGCCGGATAAAAAGGCATTGCATAATTGTAAAAGCGGTATTTCCCCTTCCCCGCGAACGGCGATATCAATGTCAGGGCTTTTCAATGTCTCTTCAGGGCAGAAGGAAGGATGATGCCCCCCTGCAATAACGATGATGTTTTCATCAATCTCTTTCACCAGCGATGCAACTTTTTGAGCGCTGTGCATGATCGGTGTGAGATAGGTGATGCCGACCATTTTTGGGTTGCAGTCCTCGATGGTTTCAGAAATTTTACGCCATATGGGATGGGTATCATCAGC
>JBFMEI010000530.1:0-1349 GCA_040753295.1 Thermodesulfobacteriota bacterium
TTCCCAATATGAAGAGCCTGTTGCACAGAACGGCTTCATTGATATCGACTCAAACGGTCAAAATAAACGGATCGGTATCCGCCGAATCCACATGGAAGAGGATGCCGGAAAGCTCACCCATGATCCGCATCAACATAAGAGCCTCGTGGATTATAATCGCACCGGCGTTCCATTGATCGAGATCGTGAGTGATCCGGATATCCGGAGCCCTCAGGAATCCGTCGACTATCTGAAAAAGCTCAGACTGATTTTAAGATATCTCGACATCTGCGACGGAAACATGGAAGAAGGAAGTTTTCGTTGTGATGCCAACATTTCCATTCGACTCAAAGATGACAACGCCCTTGGGACCCGGACGGAACTTAAAAACTTGAATTCATTTAAATTTGTTGAAAAGGCACTTGAATTTGAGATTCATCGACAACAAGAGATTTTAACGGAAGGAGGCCGGATTATCCAGGAAACCCGGCTTTATGATCCGGATAGAAACATTACCTTGTCCATGAGAGAGAAAGAAGAAGCTCATGACTATCGATACTTTCCGGATCCTGATCTCCTCCCTCTGATTATCGATGAGAAGTGGGTCGAAACTTTAAAAAAATCTCTTCCCGAGCTTCCTGAAGTAAAAAAAGAACGATACGTCAATAAATTCCACTTACCCCTTTATGACGCCGAAATGCTGACCTCCAGTCGGGAACTCGCTGAATATTTTGAAAATTGCTTGAAATATTATCCCCAGCCGAAATCTGTCAGCAACTGGATTATGGGCCCGCTGACAGGCCTTTTGAATCTGACCGGTAAAACCGTGTTTGAGTGCCCGGTTTCTCCCGAAACCCTTGCCAAGCTTCTTCAGATGATTAATAACGGCTTGATCAGTCAATCTGCTGCCAAAATCGTCTTTGATGAAATGGCCCGTACCGGTGAACCTCCGGATGTCATTGTTGAAGCCAAAGGGCTTACTCAGCTCAATGACACAATCCGTATTGAAGCTGTTGTTAAAAAAGTCCTTTCAGCACATCCAAAAGAAGTTCAAGATTACAAAGCCGGGAAGAGTAAACTTCTGGGATTTTTTGTCGGTTGTGTCATGAAAGAGACCCAAGGAAAAGCCAATCCGGGAGTTGTAAACGGATTGGTAAGAAAAGCGCTTTCCGAGTAATCGGCCGCGTCGTCTTTTATGATGTTTCAAACGACCTAATTTAAAAGCCTGTCAACAGAGGAGATTAGATGATGAATCGCATTTTTTTCAGACTCAACGTCATTTGGACGATATCGGCCTTTCTGGTATTTGCATTATTCGGGATCGGTGCGGCAAGCCAAAACCAGGTTCGTGTAGGAATCGTTCCATTCCA
>JBFMEI010000531.1:0-1344 GCA_040753295.1 Thermodesulfobacteriota bacterium
ATGCCTTGCTCAGGGAATGGCCGGAATCGGGGAGCTTGCCTTTTACGACCGGAAGATGGATGAAAAAACCTATGAGTGCATGTCCGTCGTGATGAAGCTTGCCGGGGAAAAAGAAGCACCGGTCCTCCTTCATATCAATGAGCCGGTGGGACATGATTATCCGGGAAAATCATCCTTTTCGTTTGAAGAGGCCTACCGGTTGATCTCAGCTTTCCCTGAAAACAAAATCATTCTGGCCCACTGGGGAGGAGGGCTCTTCTTTTTCAATCTTTTAAAGAAAGAATTCAAGGAGCGGTTTCAAAATGTTTTTGTGGATACCGCGGCCTCGCCATATTTATATGACCCTGGAATCTATCCCATTGCCATCGATATTATCGGACCCCAAAAAATCCTTTTTGGAAGCGATTATCCCCTGATTCCTCCACGCCGGTATTTTGATGAGATGAAAACCGCCAGGGTTTCCAAAAAAAACCTGAAGATGATCCAGGGGACAAACGCAGAGAAGCTGTTACGGCATCCTTCCGGATAGATATCATGAAGGCATTTGGCCGGTCCCTTGAGACCGGATCTCAGACTGAAGGGCTTCGACGGCCGGGAGGAGTTTTTCCTGATGCTCCGGAGGGACCATCAGAATCCTGAGGGGATGGGTTGAGATTAATTTCCTTCTCAACGTTTCTTCTCCTAAAAGCTCGAGAAGAACGTCGGTCAGATTTCCAAAAAACCCTGAAGTATCGATATGTTCAATGAGTTGAAGGCAGACCGTACCGGTTGTGAACGAATAGGGGTCCATCTCCGCATATCCGTTTTCCGAGCATGGGGTTTTAGAAATCATGGACCGGCACATCATGGGCCGCCCTTCATAGGCCATGCATATTCCATTCTTAAGCAACGGGCATCTTTCAGGATCCGGATCCGGCTCGGGATCGTCGACCTCCCTTCCCTCTGAATATAATTTCGCCATCCGGTTAACTGTGATATTCGGATGAAAGCGGGGTTCATGGGATTTCGATCGAAGGATTGAAATCAGAGCTCTTCGGCGGTCCCGGGGAAGTGTTTTCAGGAGAAAACGCCCTTCCAGGCTGGTCATGGTGACATTTCCCGTACAGCACGAAGCGCATCCCTTAGAACAGATCGGCTTCAGCTCTGAAGTATGCGCATCAAAAAACCGATAGATCCGTTCCAGCGCAATCAAAGGGTCACTTAAAAAGGGGAAGTCTTGCATGATAATTTGGAGGGGTTGAATTGAAAGCCGGTTTCCATTTGGAAATAATCCGGTTTCCATTTGGAAATTTTAATAATGGATTTATCGGTAATTTAATCCTCCCGGCAGGACATGAAGAAAGC
>JBFMEI010000532.1:0-1343 GCA_040753295.1 Thermodesulfobacteriota bacterium
TTCGACTTTCTTCAGATCGAAAACACCCGGATTGAGCATATTCAACGACTCGATAGAAGCGTCGGCGATCCCCGTCAGACAAGCGAAATATTCCAATCCTTTTCCAAAATCCTGACCGCCATTACAGAAGAGAGAACCGTCCATCTGCAAAACATCGAGAAGGAGCTTGCAGAGAGAGAACGGATGGTTTCACAGATCATCGATGGAAGCACCATCCCGACATTTGTTATTGATCGCAATCATCTGGTGACCCATTGGAACAAGGCATGTGAAGGATTAACCGGCTTTAAAGCCGAGCAGGTTGTGGGAACCGGCAACCAGTGGATGCCGTTTCGAAGGGAAAAACGTCCTATCATGGCGGATGTCATTGTTGATGAAATGGAAGAGGAGGAAATCAGAAAATATTACGGAACCCACTGGAAAAAATCAGCTCTCATTGAAGGAGCGTATGAGGCGGAAGAATACTTTTCCCACTTCAGAGAAGGGGGAAAATGGCTCTTTTTTACGGCTGCTCCCATCAAAACACTGGATGGAAAAATCATCGGCGCCATCGAAACTCTATGGGACATGACGGAACGGAAAGAAGCACAGAAAAAGCTGGAAACATACGCGGATAAGCTCGAGGAAATGGTGAAGGCTGCGACCATCGAGCTTGCCCGGCAATCCGATTTTCAGCAGAAATTGATCAAGTCTTCCTATGATGGAATTATTGCAACCGACCAAAACGGAAAAATCATTATCTATAATACCGGAGCGGAAACGATTTTCGGATATTCGAGCCGGGAAGTCATTGGTGTGATGACCTATGAAGATCTTTATCCTCGCGATCTTTCGCTGAAGGTTCGTAACGGACTGAGTCGAGTCGGAAAAGAAAATTTCTGGACCTGGACCGAAGGGACAATCGAGTCAAAAAACGGAGCAGCCGTTCCAACCCGGTTTTCAGGGGCGGTTCTTCTGCAGGAAGATGTAGTCATCGGGAGTGTCTGTTTTTTCAGGGATTTAAGAGAGATCAAACGACTCCAGAAAGAACTGATCAAAACCGAGAGGATGGCGGCGATCGGACAGACCATTGCCGGCCTGGCGCATCACATTAAAAACATTCTTTACGGTTTAAAAGGCGGGGTCTATGTTTTAAACACGGCCATGGATAAGGCGGATACGGAAAAGATCAGAGACGGATGGAAAATGATCGAGCGGAATATCGAACGGATTTCCGATCTGGTCCATGACTTTCTCACCTACTCAAAAGAACGGACTCCGGAACGTCAACACTGCTTTCCACAGCAGATTGCTGAAGAGATATGCGCGCTGGTATCACCCCGCGCCATTGAAAACGGGATTCT
>JBFMEI010000533.1:0-1341 GCA_040753295.1 Thermodesulfobacteriota bacterium
TTTCCAATAGTATACTTTATCTATTCAAACAAATGTTTTTTCCGAATTTTTCTTTTCTTTTGACAATATCATCAATATTTTATAACCTAAATTCAGAAACAGTTAAACTCATCGTCCTGGTTGGCTTTTTTATATTCCGATCCTGTTTGCCGAGGAAAACCGCCATGAAAAAGAAAATCCTTCTCCTTCTGGTCCTTTCTCTTCTTTTCCTGTATCCAATTACCGGACCTGTTCAAAAGGGCTGGGCCCTCAACACTTCCAGGCCCTCCCTTGACTTGATAATAAAGATCAAGGGCCTTGATCAAACCCTCGCTCTCATGGATCAGCTTTTCAAATCAAGAGACCCGGGGGCCGGAGCTTCCCCGGGATCTATACTGAGAGGCTTGATTCATGGAACCGATTGGATTGATTTTTCCCGTCTTATCGTTATTGGAATCGATACATCCGAACACGACTCCACCGGACAGATTTTTGTTCCGTTCATCAAGCCCAATGAAAACTTCAGACAGGCATATCACGCTTCCTCAGGACCCGATTTCTATATTCTGTCTCTTCCAACAGGAAAGAGAAGTCCCGGGGATTCCATGAAAAAAGTGTTGGCAGATATCTCTAAGTCCAAATCAAAATCCACAATCTCGGTGGAAATCGCACTGAGTCGGCTTCTGACGAAGTCGAATTCAAAAATTCAGGAATCCTTGTCGAAGATGGCCGATCGGCCTGAAGCGGAAGGATCTGAAAAACCTCCTCTAACCCCTCATGACCTTCGAAAACTATTCACCGGAATGCTGAATCAGGGGTCCCAGATCGAAACGCTGCTGGTCAATATGGATTTAAACCGGAACAACCTCGTTTATGAAATTAATGCCAAAGCCCATACCGGAAGCCGTCTGTCAACCCTCTTCACCAAAGGAGATGGAGAGACCTTCCTGAATGCCTACAAACCCCAATTTCAAATGAACTTCAGATCAAGACCCTTTGATTTTGAAAAAACATTTTCTTTCCTCGAAGATACTTTCGGAAAATTTTATGAGGCCATAGGAGTCAATTTTAAACATCTGGTTCAAATCAGCAGCAGCTTCAGCGGTGAAATGGCCGGAGGCATGTCGCTGGACCCGAAGAGAATGGCTTTTGAAATTATGTATGTCCTCAAGCCTGGCATTTCCGGACAGGATTTCATTGAATCGGTCTATCTTCCCTGGATGCTTGATCTGGGAAAAAATATCACCACGGCCATGGAAAAACAGACCGGTCAGAAAATGGATCCCCTCTTTATCCGGACCCGGGACAGCATGATCTATGGATTCAAAGTCGCCGGAATCAAAACCCAAACCCCTTTTCTTC
>JBFMEI010000534.1:0-1339 GCA_040753295.1 Thermodesulfobacteriota bacterium
TGATCGATTTTCTCGTCAGCGGTGTCTTTGCCTCGCATTTTGTCAATGTGGTGAGCCCGACTTTTTTAAGGGAAATCGTCGAGGGAAAACACTCGTTTATTTCGGATTCTCTAAGGCGTGAGCTTTCGAATAAGTATTATGCCGGGTGCGCCGTCGGGATTTTAAACGCACCGGATCCGGCGTTTAATCCCTTGACCGATCCGGATCTCGTGACCCCGTATGATTCCGAAACCTTCATTGCCGGAAAGCGGAAGAACAAACTTCACCTGCAGAAGATGCTGGGATTGATTGAAAATCAAAACGCCCCTCTTTTTTTCTGGCCCTCCCGTCTCGATCCGATTCAAAAAGGATGCCGGCTTCTCGCTGATATTTTCTATCATTTGATTTCAAAGTATTGGGATAAGACTCTGGAGGTCGTCTTTGTCGCCAATGGTGATTATCAGGATGTTTTCAGGAGAATCACCGGATTCCATGGATTTGAGCGACGGGTGGCCGTCTCTGATTTCAGTGAATCGATGGAGCATCTGGGGTATGCCGCTTCGGATTTTATTCTCATGCCTTCCCTCTTTGAACCGTGCGGACTTCCTCAGATGATCGCCCCGATCTACGGATCACTCCCCATTGCTCACTATACCGGAGGGATCCGGGATACTCTGAAACACCTCGATCTTACGAAAAACAAGGGGAACGGTTTTGTTTTTGAAACCTATGATTCGAACGGCCTGATGTGGGCGGTCGACCAGGCGATCGATTTTTATAACCAAGATATAAAACTGAAGAAGAAGCAGATCCGTCGAATCATGAAGGAGAGCACGGCTGAATTTACTCATGCCTCCTCTGCTCGCCAATACATCGAACTTTATGAAAAAATGCTTCAAAGGCCTTTAATCAATACCTACTCATAAATGGAAGAGAAATCTCTGCTTACCGGATGGGTTGAAAGCGACCCGTTTCTCAAACCTTTTCAAACCGCGATTCTGTTACGCAATAAAAAGGTGATTCAACGGAGATCCCGACTCGTCGGATCAAAAGCGACGCTGGTTGATTTTGCTTCCGGACATGAATATTTCGGACTTCATTATCACGGGAATGAATGGGTATTTCGGGAATGGGCGCCCAACGCGGAAGCCGTTTATCTCATCGGAGAGTTCAACGGCTGGCAAGAACAAAAAGAATTCGCACTGGATCGGATTCATCCGGACGGGCATTGGGAAATCCGTATTCCATCACCCATTATGGGTCACCAGAGTCTTTATCGGTTGAGAGTTCACTGGCCGGGAGGATGTGGAGATCGAATACCGGCATTCGCACGGCGGGTCCTTCAGGATTCTCAAACGCT
>JBFMEI010000535.1:0-1335 GCA_040753295.1 Thermodesulfobacteriota bacterium
TTTGTATCTGCCGATGAAGCGCTGCAATTCGGCCTGATCAACCGGGTCACAAGCCTTGAAGCGCTGGGCGATGAAACCAGGGCATGGGCCCTTAAGATCGCGGAAGCCAGCCGGTTTACTCTGGCTTTCGGGAAAAATGCCTTTTATCGACAGACCGATCTGAGCGAATCTTCGGCCTATGATTATACCAAAGAAGCGATTGCTCTGAATTGCCTTGCTGATGATGCCCAGGAAGGAATGACGGCGTTTCTGGAAAAGCGATCGCCGGTCTGGAAAAACAAGTGAAACCTAAATTAAGCGATTTAGGTTAAAAAAAAAGGACCAGGGGAGACCCCCTGGTCCTTCGGGCTGATCGAAAAATTAACGTTTTGAAAACTGGAAGCGGGCGCGGGCAGCTCTCTGACCGTATTTCTTTCTCTCTTTGATCCTTGGATCGCGTCGAATAAATCCCGCTTTCTTTAACGCTCCCCGTAGCTGCGGATCCGCCAGAATCAGCGCTTTGGTGATCCCGTGCCGGATGGCTTCAGCCTGTCCTGAAACCCCACCGCCTTTGACGCGGATATTGATATCATAAGATCCCCGCATGTTCGTCATGATCAGAGGCTTTGTCAAAACCGCCTTGGCGGAATCGGTGGGAAAATATTCATCCACGGCCAATCCATTTACCAGGATCATTCCGTTTCCGGGTGTTAACCATGTCCGGGCAATGGCGCATTTACGTTTTCCAGTTGCGTAAAATAGATTTTCTTTCTCCATCATCATCCCTATCTTCTGTGATTATCCTGCTTGAACAGATACTGTTTCAGGTTTTTGCGCTTCATGAGGGTGTTCATTTCCGGAATAGACCTTCAGCTTCATAAAGAGTTTTCTGCCGAGTTTATTTTTCGGCAACATCCCTCTTACGGCAAATCGGACCAGTTCCTCGGGCTTTTTCTCCAAAAGGGTTCTGGCCGTCACGGATTTAAGCCCTCCGATGAATCCGGTATGCCGATAATACCGCTTCTGGGTCAGTTTTTTTCCGGTTAAAACCACCTTTCCGGCATTGATAACAATTACCGAATCACCCATATCCACATGAGGGGTGAAGAGCGGGTTGTGCTTTCCCCTCAGACGGGCGGCCACTGTGGATGCCAGCCTTCCCAGGACTGCTCCGTCAGCATCCACAAGATACCACTTTCCCGGGTTATCCCCTGTTTTGGCACTTGGCGTATATTTCTTCAATGCAGCATGCTCCTTTTTAATTTAATCGGGTATAATTACTTAATCGGCAAAATGATGTCAAGAAAAATTTATCATTGATTCCGGATCTGCTTCAGGACATGGATCATCCGCTGA
>JBFMEI010000536.1:0-1326 GCA_040753295.1 Thermodesulfobacteriota bacterium
CTTCCGAAAGAAGGCGGGAAAGCCATCTCCGACTATATGCTGAGTCGTCTACTACCATAATTCTCATTTTTCCCTCCTGGTGCATCTTTGTTTTTTAAGGGATTATCCGGAATTCCGTCCTCCTGAAACCAGTATCTGATGGTATTTTGCAACGGTCTTAGGATCGGCTGTCATTCCTTTAAAACCTCCTCGGCATATTCGGGGTAGAGCTTCCGCATGCAATCCGGACATATAGAATGGGAAAAATCCACATCGGTATGTTTTGAGATATAATATTCCACATGGTTCCAGTACCCTTTGTCATCACGGATTTTTTTGCAACTGGAGCAGATAGGTAGCATTCCAGACAGGGTTTTGACCTTTAATTTTTCCGACTCAAGCTGCCGGATAATATCTTCCTTGGATCGGATCTCCCGTATCAGTTCCTGCTCCCGAAGAAGCCTGTCGCTCACATCTTCGATGATGGCGAGGGTGCCTAATAGTTCGTTTTGGACAAATAACGGACCAATGACGGCGCTTTGAGGCATGAAATCAAAATCGATGCCGACTTTGGTGGGTTTGAGCCGGATAAGATATTTATGAAATGCATATGCCAGAATACGGACATGTCCTAAGAGGGCTTCTTTGAAATGAAGGTGATGGGCTCTGTTGACCAATTCCGGAAAGATTTCAAAAATATTTTTTCCGGAAAGCTCAGCAGATGTTTTTCCGCTGCGGTATTCAAGCCAACGGCTCCATCGTTGAATATTTAGATTTTTATCCGTCACGATGAGTCCCATATGGAACTGACTATAGACCCAGTTAATTATTCCCAGATCAAAGGGATTGATCGGAATGGAAGTCGATAACAGTGAGGTTTGATTTTGGGAGATGAGTCCTTCCAATGCAATAGCCCTTAAAGATTCGAATTGCCGATTTTTGCCCATTCATCAACGGACTTGATAAGCCGGTCCAGAGAATCGACACCCAGGACCATCACCAGATATCCGGAAACAGCCTGGTTTTTCAAAGAAAAACTGGTGGTCATCACCAGTGCATATCGGATTCCTTCCTTCCCTATGGTCAAAGTTGTCATCATGGAATTGAACTCTTCCAGGTGGAGGCGCGGAACCGAAAAGCTGACATGGACTTTGAGAAGATTCCCGAACATCCCGAGACAGGCGTTGAGCAGGATGTTTCCCACTTCCAAAAGCACTTCTCGTGCAGAAGCATCAAAGCGTTTTGGAGCATCCGGCATATTTCCAAGAAGTCCGGAAAGAATGGAAGCCGCTTCAACATCCAGCATGAGAAAAGCGTCTCCTGCAACCGCTCCTGAAAAAATCTGAT
>JBFMEI010000537.1:0-1323 GCA_040753295.1 Thermodesulfobacteriota bacterium
AATCGGATTACCGTTGAGAAAGACTCTTTTATCGTGAATCTCGATGATATCTCCGGCAGTGGCGACGACTCGTTTGATGAAATCCTTTCCCGGCTCTTCCGGAAACCGGAAGACAATAATATCTTCTCGTTTGGGCTGACCGATGGAGATAAGGGTCTTCTGTAGAAACGGAATCTTTACGCCGTAGATGAATTTATTGACCAGGATGTGGTCTCCGATCAGGAGGGTCTCCTGCATGGATCCGGAAGGAATTTTAAAGGCCTGAACCACAAAGGTTCGAATGAATAAGGCCAGCACCACGGCCACGAGAATGGCTTCGATGTTTTCACGAAGCTTCCCTTTTTTTTGGACCTCTGTTTCCGCCTCTTCAGGGCTGTTTTTAAACCATCTGGTGATTGCTTTCATGAAAAAGGATCTATCCTTTGGGTCATTATTTGGTTAAGAGCATTCCGAACCCTCTGAGAAAAAGGTTCGCATAGATTCCTGCCAGGAGATCATCCAGGACAATCCCCCATCCTCCATGGATGCCGCGGTCGATGATCCGAATCGGGTAGGGTTTCAGGATATCGGCAATCCGGAAAAGAATAAATCCCAGAACCCAATAATAGGGATCAAACGGTAATCCAAAAAACGTTACCACAATTCCTGCAATTTCATCAATAACAATCTCACCCGGATCGTTTATTTTGAATCGCTTCTCGGCAAGGTGGGCAATCCAGATGGAGAAAAGGAGAATAAAAAGGGTGGCGAGAAATGCGTGCATCAGCTCCATCCTGGAGATGAGGTAGCATATCGGAAGCCCTGCCGCCGATCCGAATGTGCCGGGAGCAAAGGGGATTTTTCCAATACCGAAGCCTGTGGCAAGAAATGTCGCCATCTTTTCAATGGCCCCGGAAGCGGATTTGAAATTCATGGGAGATCACTATAACCGGAACCCGGCGAATGTCAAGGCGATGATCGGCTTTTGGGATTGATCTTCTGAACTATTGGCGATATGAATCATCTGGTTAATCTTAAGAAATCGAAGGAGCAGGATAAGGGTATGAACGAACGGTATGAACCCGGAGAGATCGAACCCAAATGGCAGTCTTATTGGGATAAGAAAAAACTGTTTAAGGTGATGCGGGATGAAACCCGGCCCAAATATTATCTTCTGGAGATGTTTCCGTATCCGTCCGGGAAGATTCACATGGGGCATGTCAGGAACTACTCCATTGGAGATGTGGTTGCCAGATATAAGCGGATGCGTGGATTCAACGTCCTTCATCCCATGGGGTGGGATGCATTCGGGATGCCTGCGGAGAATGCCGCCATCGATAACAA
>JBFMEI010000538.1:0-1319 GCA_040753295.1 Thermodesulfobacteriota bacterium
GCAGATGGCCAGGCGAGATCTTTCGTCACGCTACCGGGGATCTGTACTGGGTCTTTTCTGGTCCATCATCACCCCGGTTTTCATGCTCATGATCTATACCTTTGTATTCAGCGAAGTTTTTAAAGTCCGGTGGGGAGGGCTTGATCACGGACCCGGGGAGTTTGCCCTCAGGCTCTTTTCAGGGCTGATCATCTTCAATTTTTTTTCCGAAAATATCAACCGTTCCCCGAACCTTATCCTGGAAAATCCGTCCCTGGTTAAAAAAGTCATTTTTCCCGTGGAAATTCTTCCGATCACCACAACACTCTCCGCATTATTCGGTTCACTCACGTCAAGCGGGGTTTTAATTATCGGCCTTCTGATTTCAGGAAAGATTCCAGGATGGTCCCTGATCTGTCTCCCCTTGATCTGGATCCCTCTGATTATCCTGACCTGG
Source organism: Thermodesulfobacteriota bacterium (assembly GCA_040753295.1). GTDB lineage: Bacteria > Desulfobacterota > Desulfobacteria > Desulfobacterales > UBA2156 > RBG-13-49-15. The sequence goes on from JBFMEI010000538.1 coordinate 437, forward strand.
GGATTTAACTGGTTTTTATCCGGGCTGGGCGTCTATCTGAGAGATATCAGACATGTTGTGGCTACCTTTACAACGATCCTCCTTTTTCTTAGCCCTGTTTTTTACCCGGTATCCGCACTTCCGAAAACCCTCAGACCTTTGATTTATCTGAACCCGCTCTCCTTTTTTATTGAACAGAACCGAAACATTTTCATGGAGAACAAACCTCCCGAGCTCTTTCCACTTGTTCTGGCTTCAGGAGGAGCATGCCTCGCGGCAATGGTGGGGTATCGCCTCTTTGAAAAAATGAAAAAAGGGTTTTCTGATGTAATGTGAACCCGCAGCAATACCTATTTCAGAAGCGTTTGAAAGAGTATCTCCCCATTCGATTAATTTAAAACTATGCCTCAGCCGAATCAGCCGGCGGATATCGCCATCCGGACCCAGGGACTTTCAAAAAAATACCTGATCTACGGACAGCCCAGGGATCGCCTGCTTCAGATCTTTAATTTCTCCCGCAGGAAATACTATTCCGAATTCTGGGCGCTTCAGGATATCGATTTCAGTATTTTAATGGGAGAGACGGTGGGAGTTATCGGAAGAAACGGATCAGGGAAATCGACCCTTCTCCAACTGATCTGCGGGACCCTGACCCCGACCCGGGGAGTAATTCAGGTGAATGGCCGGATTGCACCTCTTCTGGAGCTGGGTTCCGGCTTTAACCCTGAATATACAGGGCTTGAAAATATCTATCTGAATGGAAGTATTCTGGGGATGGGGGCTGAAGAGATCGAAAAAAAGCTGGATCAGATATTATCTTTTGCCGATATCGGAGATTTTGTAAACCGTCCGGTTAAAACCTATTCAAGCGGGATGTTTGCCCGGCTGGGATTTGCAGTTGCCA
>JBFMEI010000539.1:0-1318 GCA_040753295.1 Thermodesulfobacteriota bacterium
GGCCCTTCCTCTGCTCCGACTGTCGTTCAATCGTCCCGGGCATGGAGGATATTTCACAGTTGCTTCTGAAAGGAGCTTTATTTTCGTGAAATCGATTTTATCCGCCTTGATTGTCATCCCGATTCTGCTTTACGGATGCGCCGGCATCGGCTCAACGGTCTCCGGAACTTCTCATGAGCCTGCAGAATCCGAAGAGCATGCCTTGCCTCAGGAAAAGAGCCTGAATGCCTACTATTATTTTTCAGCAGCCCAGGTGGAACTTAAAAACGAGAATCTGGATGGGGCTATCTCCCACATGGAAGAAGCAATCTCGCGAGATTCCGGATCCGTCTATCTGAAGATGGAGCTTGCCCTTCTGTATCTGGCGAAAAAAGAGACGGCAAAAGCCCGGGATCTGCTCAGGCAGGCGATTCGATCCGCCCCGGAGAACCCGGATCCCCTGGTCCTGTATGGAAAGGTGGAGCAGGAACAGAAGAAGATTGCCGGGGCAAAAGAGGCGTTTGAAAAAGCGATCCGGCTCGATCCCAAACAGAAGAACGTCTATATCATCCTGGGGGAGATCTACATGGATGAGAACGACCTGGAAAACGCAGCCCGGATTTACGGCAAGCTGACGGAGGAGTTTCCGGACTATTTTGCCGCGCACTATTTCATGGGAAAGGTGAACCTGAAAAGAGGGAAGCTGAAAGAAGCGGAGGCCTATTTCCGAAAATCGATCGAGCTTGAGCCTGAGCTGGATGAGGCGAAATATGAACTGATCGATCTTTTCAAATCCCAGGGAAAAGGAGAAGCGGTTGTTCGGATGTACCGGGATATCTTAGAGAAAAACCCGGAGAGCATCCGGTCGGCAATGGAGCTCGGATACTATTTTTATGAAACCGGAAAGAAGGATGAAGCCGGGAAGATTTTTAAGGAGCTCGGAGAAAAAAGCGTTTCCGAAGAAGAGATCATCCGGCAGGTTTTTAATCTTTATCTCGACCGGAAAGCATATGATGCCGCTCTGGTGATTCTGAACGGGATGCAGAACGGGGCGCCCAGTCATTCGGATATCTATTATCTGAAGGGATTGGCTTATGACGGAAAAGGGGAGAAGGGGATCTCCATGGAGCAGATGCGGAAGGTGGAGATCCGGTCCCGGTTTTATCCGAATGCCACAGTGCACATTGCGTTTCTGTTTCAGGAGCAGGGAAGACTGATGGATGCCATCGCCTATCTTGAGGAGACTCTCCCCAAACTTCCGGAACACGCGGATTTTTATCTCTACCTGGGGTCTTTTTACGAAGAGGCGGAAAATTTCTCAAAAGCCGAGGCGATTCTT
>JBFMEI010000540.1:0-1313 GCA_040753295.1 Thermodesulfobacteriota bacterium
CATTCCCGGTCACATTGCCTCTCCACGCTGATGCCGCCCATTTCAACCGGATTCCCGTCTATTTTTCCAGCCATTTCCAGCTCGGCATTCAGGATCTTCACTTCCTTCTCCCCCCCTGCCAGACAAACCGATACGCACGTCCCACAGCCCACATTAAGGATTTTCTTGTATCCTTTGATCATTTTTCTGATTTCTTCCAAGGGCTTTCGCTTGGCAACTATCATATGACCTCCCTTATGCTCATTTTCCTTTTTGATCGGCCAGCCACACTGGAGAGGGGCCCAGATCTTTGATGGTTTTCGTAAATGTTGTACAGATTTCCGCCCATCGCGGGCCCATGGCAGCAGAAAGATTATACATTTCAACCCTTTTCGGGTCGATATTCACCTCCATGAGGAGCCGCTTGACGTTTCCGATTTTTTTCTTGGCATTGAGATTTCCTTCCAGGAAATGGCACTGCCCTTCGAGTCAGCCGGCCACAAATGCGCCATCCACACCGCGAACAAATGCCCTCAAGATATAATATTCATCCAGTTTTCCGGTACAGGGGAGCCGAATGATCTTTACGTTGGGCGGGTAAGAAAGCCGCATTACACCTGCCAGATCCGCAGCTGCAAATGCACAATAATGGCATGCAAAGGCAACGATGTTGGGTTCCCATCCCTCGGGTGCGTCATGAGGCCCTTCGACCGAAGAAGCTTCCGCCGGTATTCCCGCATCCGCTTGTCTCGACATCACTTCATCCTCCCTCTTAGGCACTTTCAGTGAGTACGTCTATCATCGCCACGATCTGATCATCCCTGAAATTGTTGACCTGAAATGCCTTCATGGGACATACCGAAGCGCAGATTCCGCACCCCACACATTTAACCTCATTATGGCTGACCTTGCCGTCTTCATCAATAAACGGAGATCCGAAAGGACATAATCTGAAACAGGTCAGACATGACATGCACAGGTCGCGATTATGTTTGGAAATGATTCCTGAAACCGAAAGCATTTTGTGCGACAACAGAACACCGGCGCGCCCTGCAGCCGCCAGTGCCTGACTGATGGTTTCATCCAGATTTTTGGGGGCGTGTGCCAACCCGGTAACATAAACTCCCTCGCTCGGGAAATCGACAGGGCGAAGCTTCACATGGGCTTCTAAAAAATATCCGTCCGGATTTCTCGTGAGCTTAAACATCTCTCCCACCCGATCCGTTGTGGGATGAGGCCTCAGCCCGGTGGAAAGAACGACATAATCGGCCATGAGTTCGATTTCTTTTCCTAAAAGATAATCGAACGTCTTCACTTTCACTCCGTCGGATCCG
>JBFMEI010000541.1:0-1310 GCA_040753295.1 Thermodesulfobacteriota bacterium
ACATACGAACCGCTGGAGGGAATCCTGTAGCGATTGGGTCAGAGCTTTCTTGTATAGTCGATGACGTGGGTCAGGATGGTATCCAGGCTTGTCCGGGGTTCGAATCCGACAAGATTCCTGATCTTGGCGATACCCGGTACGCGGCGTTGCATATCCTCAAAATCCTTCTCGAACGCTTCTTCATAGGGGATGACATGGATCTCGGATTTGGATCCGGAAAGCTGAATAATCCTTTTCGCCAGGTCCAAGATGGTGATCTCCTCGACTCCTCCGATATTGAATACGTCTCCGGCAGCTTTTTCGTCAGCCATTAGAGCCATGAGTGCTTCAACCACGTCTTTGACGTAAGTGAAGGTCCGGGATTGTTTCCCATCCCCGTATACCGTGACCGGTTCGTTTTTAAGAGCCTGGCTTACAAACCGCGGAATGACCATCCCATAGGCACCGGTCTGTCGGGGACCCACAGTGTTGAACAGCCGGGCGATGACTACCGGTAGGGATTTTGTCCGATAGTATGCCAGGGCCGTAAATTCATCCATCAGTTTTGAAGCTGCATAGCTCCATCTGAATTTGCTGGAAGGTCCATAGATGATGTTATCCGTCTCCAGAAGGGGTGCATGGAGATGCTTTCCATAAACTTCCGAGGATGAAGCGATAAGAACTTTTTTCTTGAACTTGGCGCACAGCTCCAGAACAACTTCGGTCCCCTGGATATTTGTTTTAATGGATTCAAGAGGATGCTCTAAAATATACCGCACCCCCACGGCTGCTGCCAGGTGAAATACCAGATCGCATGTTCCTGTCAGCTCCATCATGGCATTTTTATTTAGAATCGTATCGATGGTGGTAAAGATCCGATTTTGAAATTTCTTATTTTCCTGGATCGCTTTGACATTATCCAAAGAGCCGGTGGAAAGATCGTCGATGATATACACCTCATCGCCTTGCTCCAGATAAGCTTCGGCAAGATGAGAACCGATAAATCCCGCTCCTCCAGTGATCAATACCCGCATGGTGAATCCCTTTCCGGCAGTTGTGATTATTCTTTAACTTAAATTGAGCGATTGTTGAGTTTGCCGAAGATGCAAGGAAGAGGGTACCGGGCGATACTGTAGTATGCCCGGTGCCCGATGACGACGCAGGTTCGGTGAAATCGACAATCCCAAAGGGTTTTAAATAATGACATCATTATTCCATGACCGATGGAACCTGTTTGGAATTCTTTGGATGATGGATTATGGTTGTATGCGTTTGTATTTATTCTGTAAATTCTTTTGTCATTATTTAAAACGCTCAATTTAGGTTTGAAC
>JBFMEI010000542.1:0-1307 GCA_040753295.1 Thermodesulfobacteriota bacterium
TTCCTGAGAGGGCCATCCTCATTTCCACCAACCCAGGGGACATCATCTTCGATCCCTTTGGAGGGGGCGGATCTACCTATGAAGCAGCCCAGATGAATGATCGGCTCTGGATTGGATCGGAAATCGGCACGCTGGATGCCATTGCTAATAGGCTTGAGAATCGATTCCCGCAAAGCCTCGGCCAGCCCACAAGACTTCCGCTGAAGAAGATTTTTGATTTCCCCATCACCCAATATCCAACATTGGTCAAGAAAGAATGAAGATCGTTGAAAGGCTTTTCTACAATGGGGCTAAGGAGAAGATCACCCGCTTAGGGATCGGGATGTTTGATGAAGTGATCGCCATGCTGGAGAGGACCCCCCTCCTCATCATGGAAGAGACGGACTCGAATAGCGGGGCCGTGGTCCGGGAGCACATTGATAGGGCATTCAAGAAAGCGGGCCACTGGACAAAAATTCAATCCGGCGGAATCGATTGGCGGAAGACCCGGAGGTATAATGGGATAGAGGTGGCCATCGGGGTCGAGGTCCAGGTCTCTGCAAGAAGCGATCTGATCGTGAGAGACATAATCCATATTCGGAAGGCGATCGAGGAGGGCTCCATTGATGTGGGGGTGATCATCGTCCCCTGTGATGGGACGGCAAAATTCCTGACGGATCGATGCCCCACCCTGAGAGAGACCACCAGTGCCATCGATGATTTGAGGAGTCAGCATTTGCCTCTCGTGGTGTTGGCCATTGAACATGATGGGCCTGGCCCCGCTCTTCCCAAGAAGAGGAAAAAGATGTCGGGTTGACCCTTGAAGATTAATGGGATGATGAAGAATGGAGAAATGAAATGCCAATTATGTAATGGCGATGGGGAGCTTATCAGAGCTCATATCATCCCCCGAAGCCTTTATAAACCGCTATTTGAAATGGGGGGGAAACCCCTCTCCGTCCTCTCAAGCTCTCCCGCCACCCATCCCCAAAAATCCCGAATCGGGTTCTATGATACCGAGATATTATGTCAGAACTGCGAAAGGATATTTTCTCCCTGGGATGATTATGCTCAGAAGATTCTTCTGGCGGAACCCAAGGAAGAAGATTATTGGATTCATAATGGTCGAAAGCTCGCCTTCAAAATGGAAGTCGATTATGTCAAATTAAAATTATTCTTCATCTCTCTTCTTTGGCGAGCCGCAGTGTCTAATCTCTACTTCTTCAGAAGGATTGATGTCGGTCCATTTGCGGATCAGTTGAAACAGATGATCTTGAAAGGTGATCCGGGAAATCCGGAGACCTTCGCTATAGTCCTGGCAAAATTCG
>JBFMEI010000543.1:0-1307 GCA_040753295.1 Thermodesulfobacteriota bacterium
TTCGGAAAAGCGGTTCCCTGCTGAAATTGAAACCACATGCTATCGAATTGTTCAGGAAGGGATTACCAACATCATCCGACATGCCGAAGCGACTTTTGTAGATGTTACCCTTCGGCTTGAAGCAGAGCGCCTGTGGCTTTTCATCAAAGATAATGGAAAGGGATTTGATGTCCAACAAGCCCGTCTTCAATCCCAGGCCGGAAAATGCATCGGACTTCTCGGCATGGAAGAACGGACCCATCTTGTGGGAGGTCGACTGGAAATATCATCAAGTCCCGGGAAAGGATCTGAAATCCGGGCATGGATTCCGCTTTGCAAAAATGTTCCCTGAATTTTCCAAATCCGAAAGGAGATCATCGGAAATGATAAAGCCTGTCCGGATCCTGATTGCCGAAGATCATGCCCTGGTTCGCGCCGGATTCTGCGCACTTTTAAAAACCCTTTCCGGAATTCAATCCATATACGAAGCCGGACACGGCCGTGAAGCCCTGGAAATGATCCGAACCCACAAGCCTGACATTGTATTGATGGATATTGCCATGCCCGGGTTGAATGGGCTTGAAGCTGCTCGCCGGATCCTTGAGGAGTTTTCTCAAATTCGTATTCTGATCCTTTCCATGCATTCCAACGAAGAGTATATCCTTCAGGCCCTTCGGATCGGGGTTTCCGGATATCTTCTCAAGGATGCAGGGCTTGCGGAGCTGGAGCTTGCCATCCAAGCCGTCTTGCGCGGAGAAACCTTTCTGAGCCCATCGATTTCCAAACATCTTATCAACCAATATTTAAAGCGAACCGATCTTTCGGAAGGCCCTTTCAAGGACCTGACTCCCAGGCAGCGGGAAATCCTGCAGTTGATAGCCGAAGGGAACACCACCAAAGAGATCGCGGTTAAACTCGATTTGAGCATTAAAACCGTTGAAACCCATCGAACTCAGATCATGGATCGCCTGGATATCCATGATGTAGCCGGATTGGTGCGATACTCCATCCGCCGGGGACTCATCTCATCTGAAAAATAAGCATCCTTCAGGTTTTTTTCCTGCACTTATCAGGTATTGACCCGATTGTTTTCTTCAATCCGCCGGTTCATACTCAGGACAAAAGAATAATTTCCGGGTTGTGCGGTTGATTTCTCTTTTTGAAAAGGATCAATTCTTTAATGCCTCGGATTCGTACACTCCTCATCGACGACAGCCGAGATTTTTTAGATGCGGCAGTTCAATACCTTTCTTCAGACCCTGGAATTGAAATTACCGGTGCAGCTCCAGGAGCCCGTGAAGGAGTCCGGCAAATTGAAGCGTTAAATC
>JBFMEI010000544.1:0-1297 GCA_040753295.1 Thermodesulfobacteriota bacterium
TTCTGAAGATGAAGGGGAACCGGGTAGTAAACCTCCGTACCGATTCCGGCTTCCGTCAGAGACTCTCTGAGCGAGTCCCGCTCCTTGCCGGTTCTGACTCGAATCACAAACTGGTTATAGATGTGTCTGTTTTCGCGCTCTTCCGGCAGGATCAGATGCTCTTCCAATCCGAGCGTCTTGAACTGCGATCTGTATTTCTTTGCATTTTCCTGACGCCCCGACGTCCATTCGTCCAGATACTTCAGCTTCACGGATACCACCGCCGCCTGAATTGCATCCAGTCTGAAATTCCCTCCGATCATCCGGTGATAATATTTGGGGCCGGCACCGTGAGCCCGAAGCAGTCTGAGTTTGGAGTTCATCTCATCCGAGTCGGTGGTCACAACGCCGCCGTCGCCAAAGGCGCCCAGATTCTTGGATGGAAAAAAGGAGAAGCACCCAAAATTTCCCATGGAACCGGCCCGCTTCCCGTGATATTCGGATCCAATGGCTTGAGCCGCATCTTCGATGAGCATCAGTCCGTGCTCTTCTGCCGTTTGAATGATGGGATCCATATCCGCACACTGGCCGAAAAGATGTACCGGCATGATCCCTTTTAAGCGGCTTCTTTCAGAATCATTCATCCTTTCAATCGCCTCAGAGAGCCGTTCCGAAGAGATATTAAACGTCTGCGGATCGATATCCACGAAAACCGGGATTCCTCCCAACCGGGCGATAGACCCGGCTGTAGCAAAAAATGTATAGGGGGAGGTCAGGATGCGATCGCCGGGTTCGATTCCGGCTGCCATCAGGGAAATGAGCAGGGCATCGGTTCCGGATGAAACTCCCACAGCATATCTGCTCCTGCAATACCGGGCGATATTCTCTTCCATCAATTCAACCTGAGTCCCCAGGATAAACTGCTGGCTTTCAAACACCTGGTTGACCACCGTCATAACCTCGGTCTTTATTTTGCGATACTGCTCTTTCAAGTCAAGCAATGGTATTTTCATAGATATCTCTTTCAGTGTTGCCGGAAAAGACCGACTTCCAAAAGGCGAAGCGTGTCGTCCCCGATATTTTCAATTCGAATCGCACTGTTATTCATAACAGTATGGCCATCTCCTCTTTTTAAAATACGGTTCTTCTGGGAAATAAAAACTTCAGCTTTCCCGTCGATCACCAGTATCATTCGTTCGGCCTTCTTTTTACTGGTGATGAGGCATCTTTTCCCGGGAAAAACATCAAGCCTGATAACCGAATGATCTTTTCCGGATTCCAGAATCGTTTTCATTACCCAAGGAAAAGATCGTGTGGA
>JBFMEI010000545.1:0-1291 GCA_040753295.1 Thermodesulfobacteriota bacterium
TCGCCAATGTGGAACTCAAGCATATCGATCTGCCCCAGGAAATGCAGCGGGCCATGGCCAGACAGGCTGAGGCGGAGCGGGAGCGTCGTGCCAAAGTCATCAATGCGGAAGGTGAATATCAGGCTGCCGCCAAACTGGCTGAAGCGGCTGAAATTATCCAATCTCGTCCGGTGGCGCTTCAACTCAGATATCTGCAGACCATGCGCGAAATCTCAGCGGAAAACAACACCACCACCATCTTCCCGATCCCCATAGATCTGTTTAAGCCCTTCTACGCCTTGGCGGAAAAAACAGCAGAGATCACCCGGAAACCGGATAACGTCTAAGGATGAGGCCAAGCGAACTTTAAAAAAGTTTCCTTGCAGATCGTTTCATGACAGGCCGGATTGTGTCAGGAAGCTGTTGACATTTCATTAAAAAAACTTTAAGTTACACAGTTTTTTGGAGGAGATCGACGCGATCCGATGACCGGGTGGAAAAGTCCGGTTTTCAGAATATTCTGGTGTTGACGGATCAGCGGAGGTGATGAGCCTCCGCTGATGTTTTTTACTTTAAAGAGGGGGTAGCCATGAGTGAAAAGAAGAAAGAGGCCAAGGAGAAGCCGCTGGATAAAATGACGGTCAAGGAATTGAGGGAGATTGCCCTTCAGATTCCGGAGATCACCGGGGTGCATGGAAAGAATAAGCCGGAATTGCTTTCGGTCATTAAAGCAGTGAGGGGAATTGTGGATGATCTTCCCGGGAAAAAGGACTCCTCGGTCCGGGAGATCAAGAAAAAGATTCGGGACCTGAAAAAAGACCGGAATGCAACCATCGAATCCCAGGACCGGAAAAAAGCGGCTTTGCTTCGGCGTCGGATCTCCAGGCTTAAGAAAAAAACCCGGAAGGCCGCATAGAATGGGGTTAAACAGAGCATTTCAATTGAACGGATCCCAAGATGAGAGGAAAAGCATCCGCCCGGCAACCCTGGCGTTTGATGTCGATTGCGTTTTCGCCGATACCATGAGGCTGTTTCTGGAGATCGCCCGTTCGGAATTTCGCATTAATGGGATTCAATATGAAGACATAACCTGCTATAATCTGGAGGAGTGTCTTCCCATCGATTCCACGATCATTGAAGCGATTATCGGGAAGATACTGGATGGAAATCATATGATTCCGTTAAAGCCCATCGATTCAGCGCCTGAAGTGATTGCCCGGATTGCAAGGGATCATGGATCGGTGTTATTTGTGACGGCCCGATCCAACCCGGAACCGGTACGGAGATGGATGGAACAGGTTCTCCCGTCTTC
>JBFMEI010000546.1:0-1290 GCA_040753295.1 Thermodesulfobacteriota bacterium
AAAAATCCTCCCCATTACCAAGATATTGAGGCGGATCCGGCAGGTCGTAGACGTATATCCGGTCAATACTGACGCCTTTGATGACCACATGAGACCATCCGGTAAAGAGATATCCATATTTCTTACCGTCAGGCCCGATAATTTTAGATAAGACCGGATAATATCCGGGGTAATTTGCCAACCGGATCCATTCGACGATTTGCCTGATTTTATCCGGATCTTCGATCCTGGTCCATCGATCGCTTACGGTTATGGTTTGATCGTCGGTTTTTGGATCAAATAGTATTCCGGACGGATTCTTCTCCCCATATCCGGAATAGAATATCTGAAAATCGCCCGACTTGGCAACGAGCGATTCAACGTCCATCCGTTCACCTGCCGAAGTGGAAGCGGCAAGTCTTCCATAAATGGAACAGCCAATCATACTCATCGTGAACCAGATGAACATGGCTGCCATAATGATACTTTTATTTGTTTTCATTCTATTTTCCTCCGTATATCTCATTTCAAGGATCAACCGATCCGTGAGTTTAAAATATAAGGATGTTTTTGCATTTTCAAAAAAGGAAATTCGAAAAAAGAGAAAAAGACTCGAAAGAATCAAAGGAGGGGGATCAGGGGTTTTTATTTTGTCGAATCAGATGGCGTGTTTTTTCTGTTGCTTCTTCAATCGCATCTCCTCGCAGTTCAGCTTTTCGGATTGCCCATTGCAGTGCATCTTCTTCCTGATTCAGTTTTATGGCGCACCACATAAGCCCGGCCGTTGCTCCCACACCCGAAGGATTCAGCTTCACCGCATCGGAAAATGCCTCTTCTGCAAGACCATATTCAGCACGACGGTAATGGGCCCACCCCATAAGATTTTGAACCATATATGAGAAGGGGGCTGTTTCGGCCGCTTTTATAAATGGATGGATATCGAGTTCACTTCCCGATGGATAGGATGAAAATAGATAGAATTGTAAAAGAGCCTGCCCCATTGCATCCATTCCCTCCATGGAGAGCTGTTCCGGCCATAAAGCGTTCTGCCGCTCCGTCTCATCAAATGGAATTCCCGAGATTTCAACCCAGTCTAAAAATCGACTCCTGAACCTGAGATAATGATCCTGACCTGAAAATAAAATCGATTCTGTTTGGTTTTTCTGAACTTCGACATCGGTCAGGGAGATGAGAATTTTCTGATTTTCCATATGCCCTGAAAACCAAAACCGGATATCTTCCTGTTGACCCAGTTGATAAATATCCGGTTCAGGGGATTCACCACGGCAAAAGGAGATAAGTCCTTCCTTT
>JBFMEI010000547.1:0-1286 GCA_040753295.1 Thermodesulfobacteriota bacterium
ATATGTCACTTCAAACCCTTTGGATTTGAGATACCGGGCAATGACGTCAAAGACAACGACGGATCGGGCATGGCCGATGTGGCTGGAATCGTAAACGGTCGGTCCGCAGACATACATCCGGACCTTCCCGGACTCATTCGGCTCAAAGACCTCTTTTTTCCGTCCCAGGGTATTATAGACAAGAATGGGCATGGTCTGCATTCCTCGCTTTTAAATTTCTTCGATCAGGAGCGTGCACATGGCGCTGATCGCCTCCCCGGCGCCTACGGGGCCCAGCTCTTCGGCTGTTTTGAATTTGACATTAATCCGCGACGGTTCGATTCCCAGGGCGTTTGCCATGGTTTCCGTCATGGCGCTGCGATATGGAGAAAGCTTGGGCGTCTGGGCGACAATCACGCCGTCCATGTTCACCACCCGGAATCCTTTTTGGGAAAGCAGTGCCTCGGTTTTTTTCAGAAACCAAAGACTCGACATCTCTTTGAAACCGGGGTCGGAATCCGGAAAATAGACTCCGATATCCCCGAGTCCGGCTGCACCCAGCATGGCGTCACAGACCGCATGAAGCAGTACATCGGCATCCGAATGTCCGAGAAGCCCTTTTTCAAAGGGAATTTCGACTCCGCCAAGAATCAGTTTTCGTCCCGTGACGAGTCGATGGATGTCCCATCCGAATCCGACTTTCATGCGCTTTTTCCTCCATTTCCGTAATGCCGAAATTGAACTTTAACTATTTATTTTAATATACTCCCTGAGGAAATACAAGAAAGGCGTAACATGGAAAAGTATTTACCACAGGAGATCCCGGAGTCCTGAATTGCGACGGATTCGCCTTTCGACCATGGCACGGATGACCATTTCATTTCCGCAGATCACGACCCGTTGTTTCCCCCGGGTCACTGCCGTATAAAAAAGTTCCCGGGTGAGCAAAGGAAGATCCTGATCCGGAAGGATCAGAAGTATTTCTTCGAATTCCGATCCCTGGCTTTTATGAACCGTGACGGCAAACGCACTTTCATAACTCGGGATGCGGTGAAGAGGGACTCTCCGGGAAGCCCCCTCAACTCCTGAAAAGAATCCGTTCCATTCCCTTTTCCCTGTCCGGGAAGAAGTGCTCCAGATCATTCCCATATCCCCGTTGTAGAGCTCCAGGTCATGATAGTTCCGGGTGATGAGAATCGGCTTTCCTTCATAGACCGAAGGATCTTTCATCGATTCCCGTCGAATCGGATTTTTCCTTCTGAAAATCGTTTCAGCCGCATGATTCATGGAAATGACGCCCTGAGGCC
>JBFMEI010000548.1:0-1277 GCA_040753295.1 Thermodesulfobacteriota bacterium
GCCTGATGGCATTCTCCGCCAGATTGTTATCGGGTCTTAAACGGCCGTCTTCCAGATACCGGATCAACCGGTCCCAATGATTGAGCGTATATTGAATGGCTTTGCCCAATAACCCCTTGGGGGGTGTAATATCGGATTTTAATAAAAGCCAGCTATGAAACTTTTTAAGTATAGGCTTGACCTTTTCCTGCCGGAGCTGATAGATTGCATCCGGACCCAGATTCTCCTCCCTGGCTTGTTTTTCAATTTGATACAGGCTGCCGATAATATTCATTGCTTTATCCGCAACTCCTATCTTCTTTTTGCCGGACCTGGCGTTGATTACCTCGACAAACTTCCGTCGGGCGTGCGCCCAGCAGCCCACCAGTGTAATGCCATCCTTGCGTCCCAGGGCATCATACCCGGTATAACCGTCCGTTTGGACATAACCCCGATACCCATCCAAAAAGGATAACGGCACCCCTCCGGAACGGGTCGGATGATACTGATAGATCAATACCGGTCGATTCGGATCACCTCCCCGGTATACCCACATATAGGATTTGCATGTATTGGACCGGCCGGGTTCTTTTAAAACCTGGACCGGTGTTTCATCCAGATTGATCAACGGGCCGGACCGGATCTCATCGCAAAGCAGGTTCATCATCGGCTCTATCCTGTCCGCAACCTTTACCGCCCAGTTGCAGAGGGTGGACCGGGGAAGATCAATGCCCATCCTCTGGAGTATTGTCTCCTGGCGGTAAAAAGGCAGGGCATCCTCGAACTTGGATACGATAATGTGAGAAAGAAGGCCTGGTGTAGCGATGCTCTTGGGGATAATCTGGGGCGGAAGCGGAGCGATCTTGACAGTCGGGCCATCGTCTTCAACCCCTTCGCAGTTTTTACAGGCATATTTTTTACGGATATACCGGATGACCAGAATTTTGGCCGGTATGATGTCAAGCTTTTCAGAGGTATCTTCTCCGATAGGGCTCAGTTCACATCCGCATCCGCAAACCTTTTCATTTTCGGGGATATCCAGAACCACATCCACACGGGGTAATTCTGCGGGAAGCGGTTTTCTGCCGCTTTTTTTCCGGGTATGCGCGGGTACGGTGATCTTTTCCGGCTCCGGTTCTGGTTCGTCCGCTTCATCAAACAACAAAAGCTGATGTTGATCCGCCTTGGGCTGCTTTTCGGTTTTTCTCCCGAAGAGCTCTTTCTGTAAGAGACGAATGCGTTCTTCCAGGGACTCGATCCTTGCCTGCTTCCTCTGCTCCAGGTCTCTATAGGAAATT
>JBFMEI010000549.1:0-1276 GCA_040753295.1 Thermodesulfobacteriota bacterium
TGCCAACCACCACATTGGGATCCGGAACATCCAAAAGATAATTCGGTATGATATGCTTTGTTTTCCGGAACCACCATGCGCTGACCTGATTCAGAACCTGGCCCTTAAAAGGAATTGACGCCAAAATCCGGTCAAACGCGCTCTGCCTGTCTGTGGAAATCAAAACAATCTTGTCCTCTGAAATATAGCAATCCCGCACTTTCCCGATTTTCTTCTGCCCCAAATCCCGGAAATCCGTGCCCGTAATCACATTATGCAAATTTTCAAAAATTATTTTTTTATAATCTTTAGCACAAAAAGAACTTTTTGCCGCAGGAGAGAGCTGATTCCCTGTCTGGGTTCCAGGCTTCTGTGAGCCGTATCTATAAGCCTCCTGCGAATATGGATTAAACAACACGCCGCTTTTAAGGATTTTTTCCCAGTCTTCAGCGCCGCACCGGATCTCCCACAGCACGCCTTTTTTGACATCCCGCACAGAATCAAATCCAAGCCGTCCGCTCAAAGTCTGTTTCCTGGATTCTCCGGTAAAATCATCCTTATCCCTGACAAGGATCCTGAAAGCTTCTCCCTTCAGACAGGATGGATCATCAATATGGACAATCTCTTTATTGGTATTCAGAAGTTCGCCGCTTTTGACCAGGGAATCCATAAAATCCGGACTTCTATCCTCTGTAAAAATCTCCCAATGCGTCCAGCGCCTGACTTTGGCCTCTATCCCCATCCCATTCAAGGCGGCCTCAAGCGTCTGCGCTTCATTATCGGTAATTATCAGATCCACCAGCATTTCCACGGAATCGGCTCCTCGCGGATAATCCCGCAAAATGCCCGCATCCTGCGGCCTGACAGCCGGACCGGCAACCGCATCGGAGGACATGGGCTTCACGCACGTGAACCTCCGGTCTCCATCCAGATACAGTTTCATGGAATCAAATATGACCCTGCCGGCAGGCGTCCTCTCAGGATGAGGCATGAGAGCCAGGACATTGCCCTGGTTATTGCACAGGCCGGCCAGATTATACACAGCGCCGTTGGGATTAACCGGATATTCCGGCAAAATTCTGCCTTGGCCGTCGCAGTAGCGGAAAACCGTCTGCTGATTTTTGACTAGGATCTCAAGCAGATCTTCGGGGATCACAAACCTGCCTTCGCCGTGCGCAATGGGCAGGCTGAAAAAATCTTTTTTAGGAAACAGATTAAAAGCGCATCTGCCGCTGTCGCAGTCATTGATGATTCGGGTCCAGATGTTCAAATAGCCTTTTTCATTCCAGGCCAGGCT
>JBFMEI010000550.1:0-1272 GCA_040753295.1 Thermodesulfobacteriota bacterium
GGAAGGGCATGGAGATTCTGGTTTGTGTCAAACGTGTTCCGGATACCTCGGAGAATGAGATTCGGATCAATAAAAACGGAACCGATATTGAACGGGAAGATCTCGTCTATTCGGTAAATGAGTGGGATAACTATGCAGTCGAAGAAGCGATCCGGATCCGGGATCAGGTGGGAGGGAGCGTAACGGTCGTTTCTGTGGGAGACTCAGATGCCGAAGAGGTGATTCGAAGAGAAATGGCCATGGGAGCGGACAAAGGAGTCCTTTTATCCGACGAGGCATTCATGGGATCGGACGGGAGGGGAATTGCCGCCATCCTGAAAGCATATGCCGAAACCGGGAAGTTCGATCTGATATTAACCGGAGTTCAGGCCGACGACGGTGCCGGACAAGTGGGTGGAATGCTTTCCGCGATGCTCAATTGGCCATTTGCGTCTCTGGTGAATTCGATCGAAATCACCAATGAAAAAACCCTGAAGGTGGGGCGCGAGATCGCCGGAGGGAATCAGGAAGTCAATGAAATAGATCTTCCGTGTGTTCTCTCCATCCAAACCGGTATCAATGAGCCGAGATATGTGGGAATCAGAGGGATCAGGAAGGTGGCTTCAATCGAAATCCCGGTTCAGGGGCTTTCGAGTATCAGGGCTCCAAAGGAAATGGTCGGAAGGACCGGAGCAGCAGTGACAAAAGTCGATTATTTTATTCCCGAACTGGGAAAAGGTGCTGAAATTCTTGAAGGAGGCACCGATGAAATAATCGACAAATTGATAGAGATTCTGAAATCCAAAGGAGGGCTTCGATAATGGGTCGAGAAATTTTTGCATATATCATTCATAAGGAAGGGGTCCCGGACGATTCGGCACTTGAACTTCTTTCAGCCGCATTGCAAATCGACCCAAAAGCCCCGGCAACTGCAGTGGTGGCAGGCTCAGGAAGCAGCTTGACGGCTGTATGCTCCGAACTCGTCCGTTCCTATGATCGGGTATGGAAAATCGATCAGGAGAACCTCGGATATCCCAATGCTGCAGTCATCGGTTTTCTGCTCGAGCGAGTACTCCCCAAAGGAGAGATCGTCTTGATTCCTCATGAGCACTTCGGTATGGATCTGGCTCCTGGACTCTCTGTCAGACTTGAATCGGCGTTTCTTTCGGATGTCATTGCATTTGAGTCGATTGAAGAGGATCGGCTTCTGGCTGTCCGGGAGGAATACAACGGAATGGTGAGGACCCATGTTGCCGGCAATATTTCCAAAGGCTGCGTGATGACGATCAGGTC
>JBFMEI010000551.1:0-1271 GCA_040753295.1 Thermodesulfobacteriota bacterium
TCATGATTCGGTGGACGGATTCTAAGGGCTCAATTCCCATCGTCATTATCTTTCCTACAAGGTGCGCCGTCCCGGGGCCAGGGTTGATAAGGACGAGTCTTCCATCTCTGATGAATCCAGAACCATTGCTCCGGAAATCGTCGAATATACGTTTCAAGCACCTGGTTATATCGCTGGGTGGTTTCTTCAATATCCTTTCGTTTATCCCCGGTTCGAACGGCTGGGATTTCCTCCCCGAATTCGATCACAAATTTCAAGCCGTCGCGGAGCAGAAAAACCGGAAGGACAGGTGATCCGGTTCCCAGGGCAATCAATGCCGGACCGATGTTGGTGCATGCGCGTTCACCGAATAGATCCACAAACACGCCTTCATACCAATCGACATTCTGGTCCATCAGGATCGCAATAGACTCCCCTTTTTTCAGAATCTGGAGGATTTTACGCATGGAACGGACATGGGCAACCATTTTAACGCCGAATCGCGTTCGGAACCGATAGAAAAAAAGATTCATCCCCTCATGATCCAAGGGGCGATAAAGAACATTGACCGGATAATCGGAAAGCGCGGCGGCAACCGACATCAGCTCCCAATTTCCCATATGTCCGGTTAAAAGGAGAATCCCTTTTTTTCTAAGATGGGCAATCCTGAGGTGCTCCATCCCCCTGAAAGAAAAAAATTTCTGCAACTCTTCTTTATCAAGCCTCAGCGACCACCCCATTTCAAATATGATCTGGGACAAATTCCGGAATACGGATTTGGCAAGAGTTTCAAGCTCCCGGGGCTTTTTTTCATTTCCGAATGCAATCGCAAGATTCTTAAGCGCAATCTCCCGGTGCCTGCGGTCGAATCCATACCACAACCTCCCCAAGCAATTGCCGGCCGAAACGCTCCATGGTCGAGGAATCAGACCGAGCAATCTCAATAAATTCCTGATCAGAGAACAGACGATCCTCCCTTTATTCGTGAGATTGATTTTATTCTCATCTGCCATGGTTAATCCGGCTCCCTGCGGTTTTCAAGGGACGTTTCCCATGCCTTGGCGTGCTTTAAAAAAACATACCAAGATGAATTTGAGGCAATAACCAAACCGGCCAGTCCGTCCAAACACCCCAGCTTCAAGAGATAACACTCCACAAATTTAAAGAAGGCATGAATCAGCCCCAGGATAACATATGCGCCACCGGCCGAATCGACTCCTCCGGCGGAGAGACTCGAAAACCGGTTGATGGTAACCACCTGATCGGAAATGCTCCGATAGACATGGTGCAGG
>JBFMEI010000552.1:0-1259 GCA_040753295.1 Thermodesulfobacteriota bacterium
CTTCTTGGCGATTGATTTCGATGCCTTTTCGGAACTGGTACACCATTCCTGCCATCTGATAACTTCTGACCCCGAAACGGTAATACCGTTTCCGATCGTTGATGAGTATTGATACAGCAAACTTGGCGAACGCTACCAAGGTCTCTTTCAGGGTTTGGATCGGGACATGGAACAGGAGTCGACCGTTTTGAAGGTTTGCATACTTCACCGCGCAAAATCTGCCATATCGGAACGCTCTTTTGTATAACCACTTCCTGGTCAATTGTTCTTCTCTGATGATGTGATGGACGAGCGAACCGGGGAGATAGATCGGAACGTACCCCGCTTTTTCCAACCTTTCGTTGAACTCCGACTCGCTTCCCATTATGTAATTACTCCCACTCGGCCCGACGTTTGGATTGAACCTCCATCCGGTCCGGAATATATCTCTCCGCACCACCATGTTCGGACCCCATACCTTGTGTGCTTGATACGGCCCTTCATCGAAACCCCAGTCCGCAACCACGAAAGCCATATTCAGGGATCTCTCATCCAGAGGAATGTCGATGGAATCCTTTGGGTACAGCGGCAAGATTCGTCCGCCGAAAACCATATGATCCGGCCAACGCCGGGTACCCTCCCGGATTTCGAGCAACCAGCGACGATCGACAATGACATCGTCGTCAGTGAAAAGAAACAATTCCCCGCGTGCATGCTCGATCGCTGTGTTCAGTGCGTTGTTCTTCCCCCTCTTTTTTTCGACCATATATTGTACGGGCAGTACACTCGAATATCCGTTCACTACTTCCCTGGTACGCGAATCATCCGCATTATCAACGATGATAAGTTCCCACGACAAACCGTCCGATTCCAGGGAACAAAAACCGTTCAATGTGATCTCAAGAACCTCGGGCCGCTTGTATGTGGCCAGGATGACAGATATGTCGATGGGGGATTTTTCCATTTTTATTGGAATATCTGCATCAATTGATCTGTAATTTGTCTGTTATATGTTCCTGCCAATTCTCTCGCGTTTGAACAAATATTCCTGTAATAATGATGATCTTGAAATAGTTTATTAAGGTGATCCAAATAATCATTCGACGATTCAGCCGGCAAATAGGCTCTATCACGGCCATCAATCCCTTCCGCCCCCATCTTTGTTGAAATCACCGCCTTGGAAAGTCCCATCGCCTCGATCATTTTAATTTTCAGACCGGTTCCAACCGTCAAAGGGTTGATCACGATATCCGAAAGGTCATACACTTTCTTCAGGTCAT
>JBFMEI010000553.1:0-1253 GCA_040753295.1 Thermodesulfobacteriota bacterium
ATGGGGATTGAAACCGCGACAATGATGGTGCTGTTGATGCTTCGAAGAAATATCAGGAGCACCAGGATCGCCAGGGTTCCGCCCATGTATATATTGTTTTTCACCAGATCAATGGCGCTGTAGATGTAGCCGGTTTCATCATAGACCTGTTCGATCACAAGGTGCCGCTCCTTAAGAACTCCGGCATTGAGCTCCTTAAGGGTTTCCTGCATTTTTTTCATGACGGTAAGGACGTTGGTTCCCGGCTCCCGGACTG
This sequence comes from Thermodesulfobacteriota bacterium, assembly GCA_040753295.1. Taxonomy (GTDB): domain Bacteria; phylum Desulfobacterota; class Desulfobacteria; order Desulfobacterales; family UBA2156; genus RBG-13-49-15. Next base: position 257 of record JBFMEI010000553.1, read on the forward strand.
CGTTTAAGACGATAGTGGGGACTCCTTTTGCCCGCACGATCATCCGGGGATCTTCAAATCCAAGATTCACCCTGGCGATGTCTTTGACTTTGACCGGAGCTCCTTTGATCCGTTTGATGATGACGTCGGAAACCTCGGCTTCACTTTCATATTCTCCGACGGTTCGAACGATATATCTCCGCTTCCCCTCGTCGAAATCTCCGGCGCTGATGGTTTTATTTTCGATATCGAGAGCCCTGACAAGCTCATTCATGGTCACCTGCCGGGAAGCCATGGCATCCGGATCCACGATAATGTGAAGCTCCCGCTCTTTGCCGCCGTAGATATTGGCCGAGGCCACACCCGGAATCCGCTCCAGGCGGGGTTTGACATGGTCATCCAGAAAATCATATTCGTGCTGGAGTACACCGGTATACCCGTCTGTGGGCTTTAAAATCATCCAGGCAATGGCGGTCTCGAACCGGCCCCCGGACTTGATCACCGGCTTTTCAGCTCCGTCCGGATACTGTTTCACCCGCTCGAGCTGGTTCGACACCCTCAAGAGGGCCTCATCCGTATCGGTTCCGATCTCAAACATGAGATCGATGTAAGCCAGTCCGTCGGCGCTTTCGCTCGTCATCTCTTCCAGGCCGTCCAAATTTTTAAGTTGCTCTTCCTGGACCTTGATGATTTCGCGCTCCACCTCGAGAGGGCTTGCCCCGCGCCATACGGTTTCGATGGAGACTTCCGGGAGATCTACATTGGGAGTCAGTTGGATGGGGATTCGATAGAGGGAAATCAGGCCGAAAAGCGCGAGCAGAATGGCGCCCACGGTCATGGTAACGGGTTTTTTGATGGCACTATCCACAAGTTTCATGTTACAGCCTTCTCCAGGACCGGTATTTTAATAGCTTTATTGAAAACCACCCTTTTCGTCATGCCGGACCAGATCCCCGCTATGCACGGGACCTTCGACCGGCATCCAGAACTATTTGAAATTACTGGATTCCGGTTTTCA
>JBFMEI010000554.1:0-1249 GCA_040753295.1 Thermodesulfobacteriota bacterium
TAAATCCAGGGGCGGTTAACTCAGCGGGAGAGTGCTACCCTCACACGGTAGAAGCCACTGGTTCAAATCCAGTACCGCCCACCAGATAATTTTAATAGCTTAGAAACCGGTCGATGATGGCCGGTTTTTTGTCCGAAATATTCCCTGATCTGCCGGGATTTTCAATTTTACAGCAGATTCGGTAATAACACGCCCATCGTCCATCTTTAAGCTTTTGGATTACCATGAAAATTCCATCCGTCAACGAACATTATTAATTTTTGTTCAGCAATGTTCCCTTCCCCGGTTTCGCCTTTCAAAGCTCTTCGATGCGGCGTTTGACGCGGTAAATGCGAGCGCCATTATGCGTTTCGGGAGTGATGAGGATATCCGGAAATTCGGCTTTTTCAGGGTTATCGGAGCACAAGTGGTAACATAAATTTTCTTTTTAATGGGGTATTATTTCAGAACCACAGGATATTTCCGGGTGCGGCTGTCGCCAATCAAATCTTCGGTGATTTTCTCGAGTTTAATCCTCATCTGCATGTCCTGATTTCCGACGGCTGTTTTCATGAAAGCGGCATGTTCACCGTAGCACCTGGTATCGATTGTAAAATCCTGAAGCGGCTGTTCAGAGACCAGGCGCTCTGGATACTTTTGAAGAAAGGTAAGATTAACCAAGACATGATGCCCTGTTGGATCGGTGGCGTCACAGCGGATTCAACGTCTATTGTGGGCCAAGGATCCTTCCCCGGCAAAAGACATCCATGGAGAATCTGGCCCGGCACATCATCCGGGCCTCGTTTTCCCAGGAGCGGATGACCTATGTCCCAGAAGCCGGATCGGTGATCTATCAATCCAAAAACGGACAAACGGAGGTCCGAGGCTCTGGAATGGCTGGCCGCCATGGCCAGCCATATCCCCAATAAAGGCGGACAGATGGTGCACTACTATGGGTACTTCAGCAACGCCTCCTGGGGCCAACGATAAAAAGCCGGACCGATGAGATCCTCCCTTGCCTCCTGCAATCGGAGACAACCGATGTGCAATTCCGAAAAACCTGGTCGCGACTGATTCGGAAATTCTATGAAGTCGATCCGCTGATCTGTCCCAAATGTCAAGGACCAATGCGGGTGGTCGCATTTGAGTACCTCATCGCCGACCCGGTTTATTCCATGGATATGTATTTAAAAAACCGGCCGGCGCGGAGACGCCGAGCCATACCCAAACCTCTCAAAATAACAAGCTTGTGCTGATAATATTCCAATTG
>JBFMEI010000555.1:0-1248 GCA_040753295.1 Thermodesulfobacteriota bacterium
CCGCTTTTCATCGGCAATGGGATGCGGCGGCGATTTCAGCGTCTTTGCTGACGGCCGTTATCAAATGACAAGCGCGATCTCTGAAATGGAGGAATGGGCCCAATCCCGCCGAAAGCTTCGGGAGTTCTATAAAAAATAGTTGTCCGAAAATACGTTTAGATCAAGCCTCTTTTTTTTCTTTTAACGGATTGATCGTCAGAACAGGAACTTTGGAATTTTTCACCACATATTCCGCGACACTTCCGAATATGGCCCGCTCGATTCCTTTTCTGCCGTGGGTCCCCATGATAACCAGGTCGATTTCTTCATCTTCGATCATTTTCATGATCTCTTTGCGGGGATCTCCGGATACGATCCGTTTTTGAAAATTCGGGCAGCGCTGCAAATGCTCATCACATATCTGGTTAAGCATTTTTTTTCCGGCGGCCATTGCTTCGTCGATGATTTGTGAAATGGAAGGGTGGGGCACATGGATTCCGGCGTAACGCCGGAGATCATCCACCACATAAAGGATGTAAACCTGTGCATTATATTTGTCCGACAAGGAAATGACATAGGGAAGAACATGATAAGAGTTTTCTGAAAAATCCACAGGATAAAGGATCCGTTTGATTTCTTTCATTGCTTTCCCTCCGTTCTTTATGGTTGTCGATTTCAATTCTATCCCGGGAGTGGCGGTCGATACCGTTTAAAAAACACCTGATACCTGTATTCAATTTTAGCAAAAGAGAGGCAACCGGTCAACATTAAGATCATATTAAGATCATTGCGGGAATTCGGTTCTATGCCCTTCTTTTCAATCTCTCCTCTATGGATTTGGAGATGATCAGGTGCTCCTGTTCAAGAATTTTCCGGATATTGATTTCCAGAGACCGGTGGGTATCGATAACGATCCTGAGTTGATTTGAAATATCGTCGATGGGCTGGAAGCGTTTGCGAAGCCGGTCCAGATGGCTGAACCGGGCATCGGAAATGGAAGGTTCCCTATCTCGACGTTTGAGCCGTTGAATCAAGACGTTGCGGGGTGCCTTGCATTCAATGAAAATAATATTGCAATCTTTATCCTGTGCCAATCGTAATGCTTCCTGTCGCTGATGTTTCCTGCTGAAGGTGGCATCCAGAATGACTGAATTCCCTGTTTCGATTTTTTCCAGGGCTGCCAGCAGCATCCGGCCGTAAGTCATGGCTGTCGCTTCTTTTGAGTAAATACCGGATTCAAACGGATCCACAGCCGGTTCAAAGAGTTTC
>JBFMEI010000556.1:0-1236 GCA_040753295.1 Thermodesulfobacteriota bacterium
AACACAATGGCATTCTGGAGGTAGAGAGTACTCCCGGGAAAGGAACGCTTTTCAGAGTGATATTACCGGCATCTGACTGACGCCATGCAACCCTGCCGAAACCGGAAAATCACCAGCATCTTGAACGCGGCTGTCCCAGAGACGTTGAAAATGTCCGCCAAAATTCTGATTATTGAAGACAACGAAACAGTAAGAGAAAACCTTTCCACACTGGCGCGGGAATGGGGTTATCGAGCGGTTGCGAGTGAGGACGGAAAGGGATATCTGAACCTGATAAAAACCGTGTCTCCGGACCTTGTGCTCCTGGATTTGAAGCTGCCGGAAGCGCACGGGATGGAAATCCTGCGTGAGATCAAAAGGTTCGATAAAACTATCGTTGTGATCGTTATCACCGGCTTCGGGGACGTTCAAAGCGCGGTCGAGGCGATGAAAATCGGCGCCGTTCACTATTTAACCAAGCCGTTCGACACCGATGAGCTTCGGGTGGTAATACGAAATTCCCTCGAAAACCAGCGGACTCAGCGCGCTCTCACGGACATAGTGGAACGGAAAAGGTCCCGGTTCGATCCAGGTAATTTTATCTTCACAAGCAGGATAATGCAGAGAGTTCTGGATGACGTTATGAGAGTTGCCGGGGTTCCCACCACCTCGGTCTTGATCGAGGGAGAAACGGGGACCGGAAAAGAATTGATTGGAAAAATCATCCACTTCAACTCCCCGCGTGCGAACGAACCGTTTGTGGCGCTGAACTGTTCCGCCATCCCCGATAACCTGCTTGAAAGCGAACTTTTCGGGCATGAGAAAGGCGCATTTACCGACGCCAGACATACGAAAAAGGGACTATTTGAAATCGCTGACGGGGGCACGATTTTCCTCGATGAGATCGGAGACATGAGCCTGAAATTACAACCAAAAATACTCAGAGTGATGGAGGATGGATGCTTTCGGCGGCTGGGCGGAACCGGGGACGTAGTCGTAAACACACGCATTATCGCCTCAACTAATAAAAACCTCAAAGCCATGGTCAGGGAAAACACTTTCCGAAAAGACCTGTATTACCGTCTCTGCGTCGTTCCGCTCAAACTCCCCCCGCTCCGGAATAGAAAAGCCGACATCCTGCCCCTTGCAGAGCATTTTCTCGAACACTTCAGCAAAGAACTGAAAAAACAGGAACCGGGGATCGCCGCGGAAGTCAAACAAAAACTCCTGTCCTATCCGTGGCCGGGGAACGTGAGA
>JBFMEI010000557.1:0-1235 GCA_040753295.1 Thermodesulfobacteriota bacterium
GGTCACCTTCCCATGATGTATAATCTGGTCGGATATTTCCTTTGCAAGGTTGGCAGGTATGGCTCCGCCGAGGCTGAAAATAATTTCGTTGATTCCGATGATTTCCCCTTTCAGGTTTACCAGAGGGCCACCCGAATTTCCGGGATAGATGGCGGCATCGTGTCCGATCCACAGGACAAAGCTTCCGACGTCTTCTCCATCCAGGAAGAGGGTGACTTTATTTTTCTGAAATTCTTTGGGTATGGTCATTCCGATATTGCTCGCGACGCCCAGCGTTACGGATTGAGACAGGGATACCGGGCTTCCCATCGCCAGAACCCTGTCGCCGACTTTCACCCGGGAAGAGTCGCCGAAGAAAGCGACCGGGAATTTGCGGTGCTTTTCGGGTTTCAGGCGTATTACCGCAATATCGGAGAGGGGATCCGCGCCCACAAGCTCGGCCTCTATCTCTTCCTTGCTTGAAAGAATGCACAGAAGGCGGACCGCATGACCGACCACGTGATGATTGGTGATAATATAACCGTCTTCTGAAATAATGGTTCCGCTGCCGGTGTTTTCGGTTTTGATTTCCCTTCCTTCTCCGTAATTGGCTGAAAGAACTTGTATTTTAACAAGAGATGGTTTGACCATGTCGATTGCCTGGCGCACGGATTCGTGGAATGAATCGGAATAATCCTGCGAACCGCCGTATCCATGGGTAATCAGAAATCCTGAATACAGAGGGAGGAGCCATAAATAGAGAAATCGATATCGTCTCACCGTATCTCCTTTTGGTTTTCGTGTGATGCATCCACCAGGAACGATAGAAAAATAGCCCTATGGTTCCGTGTTTTTTGTCTCCAGGGCTTGCGCGGCAACTTCCATGATATCTTTTGCCGGCAGAATGACAACCATGACTGCCGAGACCGTGCTCGCGGTTTTGTTGTATCGAATCAGGGTCACGCCGATCCAGTCTCCATTTTTTGAAAAAACTGGCGAGCCAACCTCTCTGGCAAAGAGCGGAATATAAAGAGTTCTCGGTTTTTTTACAATTGCATGAATCCTGTCGAATGAAATCGCAGGTTCACGGCCGCCGAGTTTACCAAGGCGGCCCAGAGAAAAAATCTCATCCAGGATTTCAGGTTCGGCCGTTGTAACTGACCCGATTGAATGAACCGGTGAAGACAGTTTTTTGGTCGGCATGATGAATGCCAGATCAAGATCAAGGTCCCGCAGGACGATCGTTGCCGGCTCTT
>JBFMEI010000558.1:0-1231 GCA_040753295.1 Thermodesulfobacteriota bacterium
TTGCAGAGAAAGCGATTCAATATTTATCGTGGAAGGGTATATGGATGTTTTGGCCATGCATCAAGCGGGATTTCAAAATGCCGTGGCGACCCTTGGGACCGGTCTCACCGAAGACCATATCCGGATACTGAAAGGTTTCTGCAGACGATTTTATCTTCTTTACGACTCGGATGATGCCGGTATCAAGGCGACCGAAAAGATCGTGGGAATCCTGGCCAGAGAGAATGTCGAAGCCCGGGTTGTCACCCTTCCTCCAGGATTCGATCCGGATTCCTTTCTCCGGGAAAGAAGTCCGGAAGAATTTAAAACCCAGGTAGGCCGTTCACGCGGCGTCATGGATTTTCTGATCGAATCCGCTATCGCCAAGCACGACCTCTCCGTCGATGGAAAAATCCGCATTTTATCGGAGCTCGAGACTCCCTTGTCGTCCATCGACGACGGTATGCAGCGGTCTCTCTTTACCCGGGTCCTTTCAGAACGTCTTGATATCAATGAATCCTTCTTGCTGGAAAAAATCCGGAGTCTGAAAAAAGAAAATCGTTCAGGAAGGGGGTTGATCGGAAAAGCGCGTGAACCCGGAATAGATGCCCGTTTTTTATCCGGTGAATCCGGTATCAGGCTTGAGCAGAAACTCGTTGCGATGATGCTGCAGTTTCCCGCCATGATTCCCAGAGTTGAAGAAGAACGGATCGTGGATTTTTTTACAGATCCCATCCTGAAATCGATTGCCCGGAAAATCCTGGATTATAATGGAGATCCGGCCGATATCGTTTCGGAACTCATTACGTCCATCGATGACGACCTTCAGGAGTCCATGATCGCCCAGCTTGCTCTCGATGAAGAAGAGTGGAGTGAACCCGGATGCATGAAACTCATCAGTCAATTTCAACGACGGCTGCTCCACCGGCAACACAAACCGCTCATCAACCGGATCAAAGCGGCTGAAGATTCCAATAATGAATCTCTTTTAGAAGAATTGCTTAAGGAACGGCAGTCCCAGTCCGGGAAGAAAGAATCATCCTCTTTATAAGGTTTCGGAGATCATCATGACAAAAGAAAATCGGTCCATTCGAAAAAAATCCTACGATGGAAAAAAAGAATCTCATGCAAAAGATCCGGCCCCCGGGATTCGTAACAAGGTAGATGATAAATCGTATAAACTCCTTTTATCAAAAGGGCATAAACGGGGATATGTGACCTACGCGGAAATTCATAAGGTTTTTCCAAAAGA
>JBFMEI010000559.1:0-1230 GCA_040753295.1 Thermodesulfobacteriota bacterium
TCGATCTGGGACCGGTCGATATCTGCCGTCCAGACTTTATCCTCATATTTTTTATGAATTCTGATTTCTTTTCTAGTACGGCCGAACATATCGACGCTTTTGTCCATAAGCTCATTCAAATCGATGGATTTGACCTCGTATTTTCCGCCCCGTGCGAAACCGAGAAGTCGTCGGGTGAGATTTGCCGCACTGTGAACATGTTCCTCAATCCCTTTCAGGGTTTCCCTGTCGGCAGCAGAGCGTTCCGGTTCCATACCAAGAAGAGATACCCGCCCCAGAATCCCCATAAGCAGGTTATTAAAATCATGAGCTATTCCTCCTGCAAGGGTTCCGATAGCTTCCATTTTCTGAGCTTGAATAAGTTGGGCTTCCAGATGTTTCATTTCGGATAGATCCAGAACCGCCCCCCGCAAACCCGAAGGTTTACCGTCCTGAATCATGGATGCCGACTGAACCGCTCCCGGAAATGTGCTCCCGTCTTTTCGAATCATCTTATATTCGATCAGCGTCATGGACTTGCCTTGGATCGCGCGCTGGAAATCCATTGTCGCTCTTTCTCGATCTTCTTCCGCTATCATATTGATGGCATACAACCCTTTCTCAAAATCGATGGACTCATATCCGAATAAAGATAGGGCGATTTTATTTACAAAAAGGAGTTTTCCGTTCAGATCCGTTTCAAAGAGGGTTGCCGGAAAAAGCTCTGCCATTTCCCGAAACCTCGACTCACTTTTTTGAAGCGCCGCTTCCATCCTTATTCGGATTTCGATCTCCTGCTGCAATCTGTTCTTTGTATCCTTCAACGTCTGATGTTCCTGCTTCAGGCGGTTCAATGCTTCTTTTTCCCTCCGGGATGTCGACTGTAAGCCTTTGAGAAGAACTGCCACAGACAACGCCACCATGGCGTTCATGAACATAAAAGTGGCGCCTGACGTTATCATACGCGGGAAGTTCACAGGGAATTGGGAGGATGCGGCCTGGATCTGCCATACGGCTCCAATCAGGGTCAAGGCGTTGATGAGAAGAGCCATTCCGGCAGCTCGAAGCCCTAAAAGAATTCCGGCCAGTACGGAGAATGCAAAGAGGCAGGCAGGGCCTCCGCTGGCAAAACCGACTGAAATCATCAGCCATACCCCGAGAATATAGGTGATAATGACGGCGGATAAAGCCCTGGTGAAATACTTAAGATCTTTTTTGAAAAAGAGAATTCCGGCTAAAATCATGATCAGA
>JBFMEI010000560.1:0-1226 GCA_040753295.1 Thermodesulfobacteriota bacterium
TTTGATGGCCGCGTACTCTTTTCTCGGCCCTCCCCAGATGCCGATTAAAAAATACATGGGCAGGAGCATGATTTCCCAGAAAATATAAAACAGGAAGAAGTCGAGAGCGCAGAATGTCCCCAGCATTCCGGTCTCCAGGATCAACAGCAGGATCACATAGCCGGGCGTCATCCGTTTGGAAAAATGAGTCTCCTCCACATACCCCCACCAGGGAAGAGATGCAATGCAGGCCAGGAGGGTGATAAACGTGGTCAGGATCACCAGGGAAATATTAATTCCGTCGATTCCGACAAAATATTCGATGTTGAAATTGTCGATCCAGACAAATCGATGCACAAATTGGATGGTATTCGTGCCTGTTTGAAAAGAACCCCATATTTTTAAAGAGAGCACGAATGCCGCGAATGTGCAGACCAGGCCGATCAATCGACTCAATTCATCGGATATTTTTCTATCGATTTTAAGAAAATGGAGAAGTCCGACAGCAGCAAGGACAAATCCCGCGCCGATGACGGGAATAAAAACGACCCAGCTGACGATCGTTGAGGTGGTTTGATGATGGATCATTTTTCCAACCCTTTTTCGATGTCATTAAAAAAACAGATAATTCGCAATCACCATCACGATTGCACCGGCCAGGACAAATCCGAGATAATTGCGCAATCTCCCGGTTTGAATCGCAGCCAGCTTCAGACCCGATGACAGTACCGTATCGGATGCTGCATTCACAACGCCGTCCACTCCTCTTTCATCGGTGTAGCCGGCCGCTCGGCCGAGGCGGATTCCGGCGGTTCCCGTCGCATCCACGAGGTGGTCGATGATGTTGCGGTCGAACCAGTCGAGCGCAGACCTGATATTCATGATCAGCCATATGAAAGTATGCTCATAAAGTTCATCAACATAATATTTGTTGTAGATCAGGCGGTAAGGAATCCGGATGATCGGTTTTCGACTTGAAAGCAGTCTTCCGGGAAGCGGATTTCGTCTGTTTTTGTAAAGCCATGCGGCAGTTCCTGAACCGATAACGGCCATTGCAATGGAAATCCCCATGAGCATCCATTCAAGATAAGGGGAATATTCTTGGGATGCCGTCAGAGATGAGGAGGATTCAAAAACCGGATCCATCCAGATTTCAAAAAAATTGGGGAGATGCCAAAGATGGGGCATTCCCAGAAATCCCCCTGAGATGGAAAGAAATCCCAGGATAACCAATACGATGGTCATGG
>JBFMEI010000561.1:0-1207 GCA_040753295.1 Thermodesulfobacteriota bacterium
AAAAACTCCCGGTATTTCTGGTCAGTGGAAAATTCATAATAGTGGAATTGGCCTGCGGCGTCAAACCGGAATCCGTCAATGTAAAATTCCTCGATCCAATGGAACAGGCAGGAGATAAGAAAGCTTTTGATCTCATTCCGGCCAAAATCAAAGTAAAAGGTATCCCAGGCCGTCATTTTCCGCTCCGGGATCGGGCTCTCGAACAGGTGATTGTCGTTGTCGTAAAAAGCAAGACCGGTAATATCCTTGGGGAAATGGACCATGATAATATCGATAATGACCCCGATTCCCGCCTGATGAAAAGCATCGATCAATTGCTTGAATTCAGTGGGAGTCCCCATCCTGGAGGTAGGTGCATAAAAACCGATTACCTGATATCCCCAGGAAGGAATGTAGGGATGCTCCAGAATGCCCATAAGCTCAACATGAGTATATTCCATGTACTTGACATAGGGAACCAGCTCATCGATCAGTTCCCGGTAGCTCAGTGGCCGTCCATTCCGGTGCCGCCATGACAGAGGATGGACCTCGAAGACGTTTAAGGGGCTGCTGAATTTATCAGCCACAGTAACCTTGGGATGTTTGAATTCATAGTAGGTCTCAGTTAAGATCGGAGTCCGATTTTCATCGTTTTGCATGAACCGGGCGAATGGGTCTGTCCGAAACTCCCATTTTCCTCCGGGTTTTTGGATAGCAAACTTATAGAAAATTCCATGATGAAGCCCTGGAATAAACCGCTCCCAGACACCTGTATTGCCGCGCCGCTCCATGGCGTGAGCGTGGATATTCCAATTATTGAAACTGCCTACGACGGAAACCCGTTCTGCATTGGGCGCCCAGACAGCAAACCGGCACCCTCCTACGATCAGATGGGCCCCGAGAAATTTGTGGGCCCTGCGATGCTCTCCTACATTGAAAAGATAGAGATCCAGATCGGGAACAGTTTGAAGTTTGCTTGATTCCATCCGATATTTCCCCCCCTGTTTTTGAGGACAACGTCATGTTTTCTTTCTCCACCTGCAGGAACTACAAGGTTTGACCATCACTTGACCATCAATACCTCATTGAGAAAAAAGGATGACCGCCTGCTTTTATTCGGTTTTATTGAGAATGAATACCGAGATTTTGATACAGGGTGACCAGATCATTCTGCAGCAGCGCATCGCCATTGAGCAGAAGCATGCACCGCTTGGCAAAAGTATGGTCC
>JBFMEI010000562.1:0-1206 GCA_040753295.1 Thermodesulfobacteriota bacterium
TCGAATGTTGACATGGGGGATTTCCTCGGTGGTGGGATGCATTGCCGGCCTTCTGATTTCGCCTGTTATCATGCAGCCGTATATGATGTGGGATCCTCTGATGAAAGGGTTTGCGTCTGCGGTCATGGGAGGGATGACCTCCATTCCCGGAGCGGTTTTCGGCGCTTACCTTCTGGGAATCATTGAAAATCTTTTTGGAGGATATGTTTCCATTGAATTCAAGTCGGTGGTGGCGTTTGCCATCATTGTTCTGATTTTATGCATCCGGCCCAGCGGATTATTTGCAAGGCATTATGTTAAAAAAGTCTGAATGTTGTCTAAATTGTTAAATATCCAATGTCAGCAAAGGCAAGAATGGGATCAGGTGAAATCAACAAACGAAAGGAGTCGGTCATGATGAAGAAAAATGGGTTGATCGTTCTGGCTGTAACAGCTGCGATACTCTGCCTCGCATTCGGAGTTTTTGCCGAGGAAGGGGTGACGGACAAGGAGATCCGGATCGGCCAGTGGGGTCCGCAAACTGGACCCGCGGCGGCTTGGGGATCGGTTGCCAGAGGAACGGACGCGTATTTTAAAATGATCAATGCAGAAGGAGGGATCAACGGGCGGCACCTGGTTCATCACATGTTCGACGATGCCTATGACCCAGCCAAGACCATGGCTGGGGTCAAAGAGCTCCAGGAAGGGAAAGGAATGTTTGCATGGGTTTCCGGAGTTGGAACCTCTCCCGGCCTTGCGGTAAAAGACTACCTCATGAGTAAAAAAATCCCCTGGGTCGGACCTTCCGCCGGATCGCTTCACTGGATCACGCCGCCCCAGAAATATTTGTTCGGGGTCTATCCGCTTTATTACATCGAAGCCAAGGCATTGGTGCGGCATGCGGTTGAAAAAATGGGAAAGAAAAAAATCGCCATTATTTATCTGAACGACGAATATGGAAAAAACGGGGTTCAAGGGGCTGTGGAGGAGCTGGCCAAGTTCAATATGAAATTGGTTGCCGAGGTGCCTGTGCAACTGACGGATAAAGATTTGAAACCTCATGTCATGCAGCTTAAGAATTCAGAGGCGGATGCGGTTCTTCTTTGGACCAGCGTCACCCATGCGGCGATGACCGTGGGCATCAGTGCCGCCATGCAGTTCACAACCCAGTTTTTAAGCACCAGCACCTGTTCGGATTTTCCGATGATGATGAGCATCACCAAGGGG
>JBFMEI010000563.1:0-1205 GCA_040753295.1 Thermodesulfobacteriota bacterium
GTTCCTCATATCTGACTTTTGGGAACCTCGAATCATGCACCGCCGCACTGATTGCACGGTCGATCACATTCTGATAGAGGGGAAGATTTCTTTCAAATATCCCGATGCACCCCCTGAGGCCGGTTCCTTTTTTGGTCAGCGTGACAAAACAGGCTCCCTTTTCCCGGAGGCTTTTGCTCACCTTTTTTTCCTCTATTTTCAGTTTTGACCCATCCTTCAAATATTGAGTCAGCGTATTCCGGGCCAGTCGAATCAGAAATTCCTTGTCTGCATCCGGGAAGTTCTGTTCCAGGGCAAGTGCGATGTACGGCATGCAGAGAAAAAACAGGCCGGCCAGAAAAATAATGCAATTTCCTGTTTTCATCGTTTCGCTCCATGTATAGGTGATCTGCCGAACTTCGAACCATAAACCGTTCTATTTGTGATAAAAACTCTTACCCCATCCCCCTCATCATTGTCAAGCCGCCCGAAAATATGAACCGGGAAACGGAACCATAAAATGATCTTTGACAAAAAAATAACAAGGATCTATGAAGGTGAAAATATTAAATTGGATACCATAGAGTAAAGCTCGGGAAGGAGGAAGGTCGTTTGATTCGAAAACATTGCATTCGCCGGGTATGCTTCGGATTCCGGCCCGGAAAAGTCATCATTCCGCTCATTCTTGTTTTGGCTTTATCCGGCCGGCTTTTTGCCGAAGGCTCCCGAAATACCTCTGCATCACCGGAAACCGTTCAAACCGAGCAAAAAGAGGAATTTCAGGAATGGGGGCTGTTCCCGGTTATTGCCGGAAACGCCGAGACCGGTTTACAACTCGGCGCCCTGGCCATTCGTTTTATCGAGCCGGATCATCCGGACAGCCGGACCTCAACGATTGATTTCATTGCGTATGGAACGACCAACAGCCAGTACTGCGCAAAAATAACCCCTGATCTTTATTTCGGAAGCGGCAACTATCATACCAATGCCGTTTTCAGCGGAAGTTTATGGCCCGCTCATTTTTACGGGATCGGAAACAATACAAGCAAAGATAACAAAGAACTCTATGAATCCAAAGAATTCAATGTATCCTTTCTGATGGAAAGAAAAATCAGGAAAATCTTCTATACCGGTGTATTATATCAGTATGATAACAGTGAAATCGAAACAGAAGACGAAAGCCTTCACTTTGACGATTCTTTAAACGGTGCGGAGGGTGGAATCCG
>JBFMEI010000564.1:0-1196 GCA_040753295.1 Thermodesulfobacteriota bacterium
CTTAAGATAAATCCGCAAAATCCCTTGCTTCGCGTCTTTAATAAACTTGTAATTTTTAATGTATCCCTCATTTTTAAGGACTTTTGCGATTTCCACCTTCAACTTGGACCCCGGAATATCTACGCTTGAAAAGGTTGCTTTCGCAGCATTTCGAATTCTCGTCAGCATATCCGAAATCGGATCACTCACTGTCATGTTACTCTCCGTTCCTGTCGAATGTTAGTATCGATTCAGAATCGTCCGAATCCAGCGCCTTTTCCTGAGAAGGGCGACCGGAATTCCTTCAAATGATTACCAGCTGGATTTAACGACACCCGGCAGCATTCCCTGTGATGCCAGCCCCCGAAAGCAGATCCTGCAAATTCCGAATTTACGGATAAAAGCCCTCGGTCTGCCACAGATCGGGCATCGGTTGTATACGCGCACCTTGAACTTGGGTTTTCTCATCGCTTTGATTTCAAGGGACTTTTTTGCCAAATTATCCTCCTATAACGACGTCGTGGAAAAAGACGATCAATTTCTAAACGGCATTCCCAGAAGCCGAAGAAGTTCTTTCCCTTCTTCGTTGGTCCGGGCAGTGGTTACAATGCTGATGTTGAGCCCTTTGATCTTGTCGATCTTATCATAATCGATTTCAGGAAAGATGAGATGCTCCTGGATGCCGAGGGAATAATTCCCCCTTCCATCGAATGCTTTTCCAGAAACCCCTCTGAAGTCACGGACCCGGGGGAGCGCCGAATTGACGAGTTTGCTGAAAAAATCATACATTCTCTTCTTTCGCAGCGTTACCATACATCCGATAGACATTCCGGATCTTAATTTGAAGGCAGCAATCGATTTTTTCGAACGGGTGATGACGGGTTTTTGCCCGGCAACCGCCTTCAATTCTTCTACGGCGCTTTCAAGGATCTTGATATTCTGAATGGCTTCTCCCAAACCCATGTTTAATACGATCTTCTCCAGTTTTGGAACCTGCATCCGGTTTTTATACTGGAAGGTTTCCATCAACTTGGGAACAACTTCATCCATGTAGTAGTCGTACAATCGTCGCATGATTTTCACTTTTTCTATTTATCGATAATCTCGCCGCATTTCCGGCACACACGAACCTTTTTTCCGTCATCCAACTGCTGCATTTTAATTCGAACCGGTGAGATACATTTATTGCACATCAAAACGACATTCGACCAATGAAT
>JBFMEI010000565.1:0-1195 GCA_040753295.1 Thermodesulfobacteriota bacterium
GGGGAAAAGGATATGGTTTGAGTTGACGGTGATTTACCGGCGACTCCTCCATATTCAAAAGGCCCTGCTCCGGTTCCTCCCAGAAGCCCGGTGCTGAAGACCAGGCAATTGCCGGGTTTCAAGGGATCACATCCTTTGGGCAGGGATTTAAAAAGCAGGTATGCCCCCAACCCTCTCCCCCCTAAAAATCTTAACCGTAAATCAGTGGGGATTTCTTCAACGTCGATTCTGTTTTTACCCAGATCGATCCGGGCGATTTTTCTCTTTGGTGTCATAGGTTCCTTTCGAGAGTTGTCCAATGCAAACTGGAAATCCCCTATTGGGATGACGCCGATGGTTGAGTCTGAATTCGCATCCGGATTATTTCCGCTGCACGACGGGTTTCTTTGACGAGGGCCGCCATTTTTTTTCGATTCATCCGGGGTTTGAAGCCCACAACCCAGATGGCGGATACCTGTGAATTTTCCGATCTGATGGGAACTGCGACCGCTCTGACCCCGCTGATATATTCTTCGTCATCCAGGGCAAACTCGTCCTTTCTCGCTTTATGGATCTCTTTGAGAAAGAGAGTCGGATCTGTAATGGTATGTTCCGTATATTTCCGGATACCTTTTTTCTGAACCAGAGAATGGATCTCTTCATCCGGCATGGAAGCCATGAAGACTTTACCGGTTGCACCGGCTAACAGCGGAATCCGGGTTCCGATAGGGGCGGTGATTTTTAAATCCTGGGGAGATTCCACAATATCGAGAATCGTAACATATTCACCATTTTTGATGCCGAGAAAAACCGATTCCTGAGCCTTCTGCATCAGAGTTTCCATAACAGGATGCGCGATCGGCTTAAGATCGATCCGGGAAAACGCTGCCTTCCCCAGTTCAAAAAGGGTCACCCCCGGGGTAAAGCTCTTGGTTTTTGGATTCCGGACAAGGGCACCCACATCTTCCAGAACCGAAACGATTCCATGAACCGTGCTTTTGCTGATCTTAAGCCGCCTGGAAAGATCGGTGATACGCACTCCCCGGTTTGCTTCACAAACCAGGGAAAGGATCTGAAACGCTTTTCTGACCGTGGGTGCTTGATACGATTTCTTCATTGTTCACCATAATGAACAAATTTATTCATAGTTGATCATATGGGTTTGACAATGTCAATAAAAAACGGGCTATTTGAAAAAATAGTTCATTAAATCAGT
>JBFMEI010000566.1:0-1195 GCA_040753295.1 Thermodesulfobacteriota bacterium
ATCATCGGCATTGGAACGCATCCTTCTATCGGGCTCCGAAAAGGTGTTGTCGTGAATATTGAGTCTACGGTGGAGTCTATCAAAAAGGCTGTGGAAGAGGCCGAACTGATGGCGGGCTGCGAAATATCTTCTGTATATACCGGCATTGCGGGAGGCCATATCACTGGATTCAACAGTCACGGCATCATCGCGGTCAAGGGGACTGAAATCACTCAAAACGATATTGACCGTGTAATCGACGCTGCAAGGGCCGTTGCCATACCCATGGACAGGGAGGTCATCCATGTCCTTCCCCAGGAATTCATTGTCGATGATGAATCCGGAATACAGAATCCGATCGGTATGACCGGAGTGAGACTGGAAACGAGAATTCATATTGTTACGGGCGCGGTGACATCCGCTCATAATATCGTCAAGTGCGCAAACCGGGCCGGTCTTGATGTCTGTGATATCGTTCTCGAATCACTAGCTTCAGGGGAGGCCGTTTTAACTCAGGAAGAGAAGGATCTGGGTGTCGCGCTTCTGGATCTTGGAGGCGGGACATCGGATCTTGCCGTGTTCTCGAAAAACAACATCCGGCATACTTTTGTTCTGGCCCTTGGCGGAAATAATCTTACCAATGATATTTCCATCGGCCTCAGGGCCCCTGTTGCCGAGGCGGAAAAGATCAAGAAGAAGTACGGAACCTGTATTTCAAGTCAGATCAATGTGGACGATACCATCGAGGTTCCGGGAATGGGAGGTCGTAAACCCAGAAAATTGCCCCGGCAGATTCTTGGCGAGATCCTGGAACCGAGGATGGAGGAAATGTTTACGCTCATCAAACGAGAGATCTATCGAGCGGGGATGGAAAACATGGTTAATTCGGGAGTGGTCGTAACCGGGGGTACCGCTCTCCTGGACGGGGTTACGGATATCGCTGAATCGGTTTTAAATCTGCCGGCGCGGCTGGGAAGGCCGCAAGGTATCGGAGGTCTGGTGGATGTGGTCAACAATCCGATGTATGCAACGGCGGTCGGACTCGTCATTTTTGGGGCAAAACACCGGTCAGAAAATAAATTCAGAATTCGAGATTCCAATATTTTCAACCGCGTCACGACAAGGATGAAAAAATGGTTTCAGGAAATTTTATAGGGCATATTGGTTTATCGGTCTTGATGGACTCTTTGCAGCAAAAAGGCAGATGTATTGCGGT
>JBFMEI010000567.1:0-1194 GCA_040753295.1 Thermodesulfobacteriota bacterium
AAAGGACCAGCCCCTTCTGTCTTCCGAAATCGAAGGTCACCCATCCCGAAACATTCAGTATGAAGATAATAGCCAGTCCGATGACGTTTCCGATTACCACCCCGATGACCCCGAGGCAAAATCCTTCCATGATGAACATGGATAATATTTTACCGGGGAGGGTGCCGATGGCGGCGATCGTTCCAATTTCCCGGATACGCTCATACACGGCCATGATCATCACGTTCATAATGCTGATCAGGACCACGGCGATAAGCATGAGCTGGATGAAAATGGTCATCATGTCGATCATCCGGGCAAGGTTATAAAAGGAAGACAGTTTTTCCCACGGATGCACTTCCAAGATCGGTTTTCCCTCTTTGTTCTGCTCCTGAGAGAGAAGGGCGTCGAGCTTCTGGGTGAAAGCTTCCAACCCATTAAAATTTTTCAGCCGAATGGCGATTTCACTAACTTCCATCTCCTTCATGCGCAAAACTTCCATCGCATCTTCGATATGAATATAGCCATCCCGCCCGCCTGGGCCGGTTGCGCTTTCCAGAATTCCGGCGACCTTGAACTGCTTGCCGTTAACGGAACCATCCTGGTTGGTGGCCACGATGACGATCATATCCCCGAGCTTCGATTTCATTCCCCTGGCAAGGAGTTCCGGGATAAGAATTTCTCCCTTGTTAAGGGTCTTCTGTCCCTCCGTGATCCTGGCAGGCAGGAGCGGAATGGTCCTGAATTCCTTCTCCGGGAACACCCCGTTCAGGCGTATGTTGGTGGTCTCGACAAAAGTGCTGAACATCCCACCTAATTTGATCCGCGCTGAATAGCTCTCAATTTCGGGCTGCTGATTCAGGATTCCCTCAAGCTTTTTGAACGCCTGGGGTTTCAGGTTCATATTGAGAGGGAGGTTTTCGATGGAAGCAACGTACCCTTTGCGGTGAACCTGCAGGTGTCCCATCATGGAATCAGTGATTTGCCCAATCATCATGTTCTTAAAGGAGCCGGAGATGGAGATGTATCCCAGCACGAAGATCACTCCGATGGCAATCAACGACACGGTCAATATTGTTCTTCTTTTATACCGGAATAGATTCCGGACGGCAATTTTAAAAAGGTTACCCATTCTGCTTTCCCCCTTTCACCTGCTTATCTACCAGTTCCCCGTCGGCCAGCGAATAGATGATCTCCGCTTCGCCTACGATCTTC
>JBFMEI010000568.1:0-1185 GCA_040753295.1 Thermodesulfobacteriota bacterium
TTTGTAATCAGATCTCTTCGAATCGTCATTGTCTTGGGAGTCGCTGTCGGCATTTCAGCGATACTCTATATATTCAAACCTAAAGCGGATCGCCGGGAAACCATTGATGCCGGTCGTCCGGTTAAGGTGTTGATTGTTCAATCCAAACGTACCCGGATGGATGTTGAAGGATATGGAACCGTCAGACCCCGGGATACACTCAAACTGATTGCCGAGGTCAAGGGACAGATTGTTTCCATTCATCCGTCGTTTCAGGAAGGAGGGTTCATCCCGAAGGGTGCATTTCTGGTGAAGATCGACCCGAGAACTTATCATCTCGAGGCTGAACGAAGAAAAGTCCAGATAGAGCAGGTTATCGCCGAACAGAGACGCCTGGAGCAGGAGATTCTCAACCTTAATGAGAGCATGCAGATTGCCGAATCGGATCTTTCATTCTCCAGGAAAGATCTGGATCGTCTCAGGGCTCTGGGTGGGAGAGGCGTCATCGCCGAGGCGACGTTGGATAAATCCGAACAGAGGCATCTCTTGGCTTTGGAACGACTTCAGAATATAAAAAATCAACTGGCCGTTACCGGGCCTCTGAAAGAGCAGCTTCAGGCCCAGATGGAAATAGCCCGGACCTCCCACCGCCAAGCCATTCTCGATCTTGAGCGAACGGAGTTGAAAATGCCGTTCAGCGGATGGATTGTCGAAAAAAGAATCGAGCCCGGAGAATATGTCGGCTCCGGGCAGTATCTGGGAAAAATTTACAAGGAACTTGCTTACGAAATAGAAATCCGAATTCCTTCGGGAGATTTGAAATGGATTGAGCCGCTTCTGGAAAAGACTCCACGGCCAAAGGCTCAGGTCATCCTTGAAAATGAGCAAACCCCGGTGGTGATTCCCGGAACTGTCTCCAGAATTCAGGCTCAATTTGATGAAAAAACAAGGGCACTGCCGATAATCGTGGAAATCAATGATCCGGGAGCGGTTTCAGGGAAACGGCATATCACGCCCGGGATGTTTGTGACTGTCACGATTTTCGGAATGGAACTGGAATCGGTTTTTACCCTGCCCCGGCACCTGGTTCATATGGGTGACAGGGTCCATGTATTGGATGGGGATCGCCTGAAGATAAAGCCGGTGAATGTGGTTCGGCGATTTAAGGAGAGCACTTATATCGATCAGGGGATCAGCGAAGGAGAT
>JBFMEI010000569.1:0-1181 GCA_040753295.1 Thermodesulfobacteriota bacterium
TGATCCCTTTATAAGGTCCTTTTATAAATTTTTTGGACCGTGAAATTTAAACCTTAATCTGTAATTTCTACGCGATTTACGGAGAACTTGGAAATCCGAAATCCGAAGCACGAAATCCGAAACAAATCCCAATGATCCAAGTTCGAATGAACAAAACCCTGAGCCAATGTTTTTATTTTTAACATTGGAGCATTTGTGCTTTGAATTTGTTTCGAATTTAGGATTTCGATATTCGAATTTGGTTGCGGCCGAAAGGCCTGCATTAGGAAGGTGGCAATTCAATGGCGGAAAAATTTCAGATCCTTGTGCATCGAAACGGTGAAAGCGTCCATCTCAAATTAAGGGGCGATTTTGATGACCGGGCAGCCTCAAAGGTGACAGATGTATTGAGTCAATATTGTCAGATCATCTCAAGGATATTTATCCATACCGAGACTATCGACCGGCTGCTCGACTACGACCACGAAAAATTCAAAAGGAAGATCCAGACGATCAATAGTCGGTCCATACCGATTTTATTGACCGGCAAGTATGGTCAAAAACTCTCCACAGACAGAGGGAATTCTTTTTGCCTCCGATGAACTTATCTTTCAGATCCCTGAAAGGCCTAACCCCCATGAAAGAACCAAAACCATCCTTGAGAGTTCTCATGGTTGATGATGATGAGGACGATTTTATCCTGATCCGGGATCTCTTAATGGATAATGAAGATATTGATTTCGCAGTTGATTGGATTTCCAATGTTGAGGAGGCAGTGGGGGCCATTGGTTCCGGAGATCATGATATATGCCTTCTGGACTACCGGCTTGGCCTGCGTAATGGTCTTGAGGTTCTGGAGCAGGTGGATGTTCACAACCGTTCCATGCCCATCATTTTGCTGACGGGGCATGGGAAATATGATGTGGATATTAGAGCCATGAAGGCCGGGGTTGATGATTACCTGGTTAAGGATCAGATCAATGCATCTCTCCTGGAGCGCTCCATCCGGTATGCTATCGACCGGAGGAGATCGAAGAGGGACCTTGAAGCAGCCTATAGTGAAATGGAGCAGAGGGTTATCGCCCGTACCTCAGAGCTCGCGAAAGCCAACCATAACCTCAAAAAAAGCTCCGAAAAGATAAAACGCTTTGCCTATTCTGTTTCTCACGATCTTAAAGGCCCCGCCATCGCGATTCATGGCC
>JBFMEI010000570.1:0-1179 GCA_040753295.1 Thermodesulfobacteriota bacterium
CCCGGTATGCCCGGTGATCAGAATCGATTTACCGCGGTAGATATTATTGAACATTGGATCCATGCGTTGCTTGACCTACCAGATTTTCCAGAAGGCCTTTCCTTCATTCCAGAGCTTATTGAGGTGATTCAGGTCTCTTTCCGTATCCACACATTCCCACTGGCCGGAGTGGGTAAAAACCATGATTTCCTCCTCCCGTGCAAGCTGCTCGAAAGGTCCATACTCAAGATCGCATTTTTCATCCAGAGAAAGATAGTCGAGCAGTTTTCGATTAAAAACCATAAAACCGCCGTTGATGATTCCGATCGAGGTTTGAGGTTTTTCCAGAAATGAGGTAATCCTTCCGTCCTTTTCAATGATTTCGCCGAACCGGGAAGGCGGATGAACGCCGGTGATGGTGATGACCTTACCGTGCCTGTTGTGAAATTCCACCAGCTTGCGGAGATCCACATTCGAAACCCCGTCTCCATAGGTGATCATATTGGCGCCCTCATCCAGATACTTTTCAATCCTTTTGAGGCGTGCGCCTTTCAGGGAATTCAGCCCTGTGTCTGCAACCGTTACAGACCATGGCGCTCCGTCCTGGCGATAGTGAATTTGGAGTCTCTTCGTCCGGTAATCAATGGTAAAATCATTGTCATAGACGTAATAGTTGTAAAAATATTCTTTAAGGACATTGGCTTTATAACCGCAACTGATGATAAAATCATGATATCCGAAGCAGGAGTAGTACTTCATGATATGCCAGATGATCGGCTTGCCGCCGACCAGTACCATCGGCTTTGGAATTGCTTCAGTGAGATTCCCAAGTCTTGAACCGAACCCTCCGGCAAGAATTACGGTTTTCATATCGATACGTCATCCTCTAGGAGTGAATTTGTATTTCCTCAATTTAGGTATTCCTTTTTTTGATAATTTTTGCCGGGCTCCCGGCTGCAATGCTGTAGCTCGGTATCGCTCCATTGACTACCGATCCGGCAGCAATAATGCTTCCCTCTTCAATTGACGATCCATCCAGGACCTTCACATCCGCGCCCAGCCATACATCGTCTCCAAGCCGGATCCCTCCTTTGGAAAAAGATTGCTGCAGAATAATCGGCGTCCGGGTGTCTTCAAACTCATGGCTTCCTCCGGCAACCAGATAACCATATGCGGCGATCAATACATATCGACCGAGCG
>JBFMEI010000571.1:0-1178 GCA_040753295.1 Thermodesulfobacteriota bacterium
TATTTCAGAATACCGGCCGTATACTGCCGCATGATCTCGCTCATGCAGGAAGGCTTGGTCGGATCATGAAATACCGGCTTTCCGGTTTTGATATCGAAAAGGGAAAGGTGAAGATGTCCGCTCTGGCCCGGATAATTCATGGACCATTTGGCCATGAAGGTTGCGGTCATTTCCCTTTTCTGAAAAAAGGTTTTGGTAAAAGTTTTGAAGAGATTCGCCTTGTCCGAAGAAGAAACCCCGGTATCATGTTGAATGGCGGTTTCCCAGACTCCCGGCCCGGTTTCGCAGTGAAGCCCTTCGATTTCGATGTCGAACTTCCGGAAATATTCCATGAATTCGTTAAACAGATCCGACAGCCACACATTTCGAAGAATGGAATATCCGAACATGCCCGGAGAAAGGGGAGTCAGGTTCCGGTAGTTCTTTTCCCGGATGCTGTGAGCTGTTTCCTTGAAAATAAAGAATTCGTATTCATACGCATACCGGACCCCGAATCCCATGTCTTCCGCTCGTTTCAGCACCCGCTTCAGCAGGGAGCGTGGGCAGATGGGGTGCGGCCGGTTGTCCTTTTCGACAAACTCTCCGATAAAAAAGGGTACCGTTTCCTCGCCGGGTATTCTTCTTTCCGTGGACGGATCGATCCGGTATAGCGCATCCGGGAATGCGGTGTGCCAGCCGGTAAAGGAAGCATTGTCGTAAAGCTTGTCCTCACAATCCCATCCCAGAACGCAGTCGCAGAACCCTCCGGTCGCGTTTGCAAGGGATTTGAATTTGTTGAAAGAAAGGTATTTTCCCCGGAGCACCCCGTCGACATCAGTCAGGGCGATTTTGACCCGGTCGACCCCTTCGGTTTCCAGTTCTTTCAGCTTTTGTTCGACCATGTGCGGCATAAATCATTTCTCCTTCAGGATCGGTTTCCAGTCCTATGGGTGATTTTCGCCTCACTTTAAGATAATTTTTTGCGTCGGGTCAATAGGATAATCTTTCAACATTCTCACGCCAAGCCGCAAAACTGAGAAAAGAGAATGAAGAAAAAGATTATTATGAAATAAGAGGGGATCTTTTTGTTTAAATCAATTGGATATTTCAGAGAGTACTTCTTTCAATATCACTTCTCAGCAAACCCCACGCCCCTTGAAGGTCGGAAAGAATCGTTTTTTCATATCCTTTTGATTCTT
>JBFMEI010000572.1:0-1173 GCA_040753295.1 Thermodesulfobacteriota bacterium
GAAGCATCTGTGAAGGAGGTAATCCATGAATAAGAAAAAAAGAATCCTGGTGGTGGATGATGAACCTGATTTCTGTTCCATTGTTCAGGGGCAGTTGGAGAAGGAAAACTTCGAAGTTGAACTGGCCTACAACGGCGTCGAGGGTCTGGAGAAAGTCCGGGCAAATCCGCCGGATGCCGTTATCCTGGATGTCATGATGCCGGAAATGGACGGCTATAAGATGTGCAGGGTTCTCAAAGCTGATGAAAAGTTTCGCGATATCCCCGTCATTCTGCTGACCGCAGTGGCATCCCACATCATGACGACACGATACTCCCACGCGGATGGGATGAGTACGGAGGCGGATGACTATATCGACAAACCGGCTTCTGCGGAAGAGATCCTCCGGAGCGTCAAACGGCTGTTAAGCGGATAGACTAGGAGAAGACGTTGTTCACTTTCAGCTTTTATATCGCGCTCTCCATTTTCCTTGCCGGAACGATTTACAACATTTCCAAATGGTTTCGCCACACTCTTGATCCTCCTGAGAGCAGGATCGGTGCGTTCAAGAGGCTTGGTGCAGCCTTTCGCGGCGTTCTCCTGACGCTCTTCAGCGCGAAAATTCTGGAGGTTATCCGGATAGTTGTCCTTGATGTCCTTCTCCAGCTCAGGGTTTTGAGGGAAAGCTTTATGCGTTGGCTGATGCACATGCTGATCTTTTGGGGATTTTTACTTTTAATTCTCATGCATGCCCTGGAAAAGTTCATCTCAGAACCCCTCTTCCCCGGCTATTATTCCACTCTCAATCCTTTTCTTTTTCTAAGAGACTGTTTTGCAGCCATGGCGATCTCCGGCGTTGGAATTGCCGTCTTCCGGCGTTTTATATTAAGAATTCCACGGATGTCCACCACCGCCATGGATGCTTATGCCGCAACTCTTGTGGCGTTGATTTTGATTTCAGGCCTTCTCCTGGAAGGGGTTAAATTCACCTCCCACACGGCATTCATGCAAATGGAGAAAGAGTACTCAACCCTGGAAGATTCAGATGAGATCAAAGCCCTCGAAAGCTTTTGGGTCCATGATTTTGGACTCGTTTCTCCGAATGTCGGTTTTCCCTTTGACGAAAAGAGGTTATCTTCAGGTAAAGCACTTCATATGGAGTATTGCGCCGAGTGTCACTCCAGGCCGCAAACC
>JBFMEI010000573.1:0-1162 GCA_040753295.1 Thermodesulfobacteriota bacterium
TCCGGCGATTGAATCCCGAATGGGAAAGGGCTCTCGGCTATCCGGTTTCCGGGCTGGAAGGAAAACAATTTATGGAGTTTGTCCATCCCGACGATATTGAAGTGACCAAAGAAGCTATGGCCGAACTTGCCTCACAAAAAAAAATATTGAACTTTGTGAACCGTTATCGCTGCAAGGACGGGAGCTATCGCTGGATTGAATGGCGATCTTATATGGAAGAAAAGAATATTTTTGCTGTTGCCCGTGATATCACCGAGCGGAAGCGCATAGAAGAGGCGCTGAGGAGAAGCGAGACCATGCTGAGTCGGGCACAGCACATCAACAAGATCGGAGCCTGGGAGTGGGATGTCGAACATCAGATGGTGTTCTGGACTGAGGAAGTGTATCGAATTCATGACTTGGACCATAAGGAACTCCGGCCCGGCGCACAAGAACACATTGCACGCAGTGTAGAGTGTTACGCCGTAGAAGATCAGCAGAGAATCCTGGCGGCGTTTCACCGATGCGTAGAGCAAGGCGAACCGTATGAGTTGGAATGCCGATTCACATCGACCAACGGGCGGAACTTGTGGATTCGCACGGCCGGGCATCCCATCTGGGAAGGAAAACGTATCATCAAGGTGGTAGGCGATATCCAGGACATCACCGATCGTAAGCATTCGGAAGAAGAGATCATCAGATTAAACGAAGAACTTCAGCGGCGGGCCGACGAACTGGAATTACGGGTTAAAGAGCGGACAATAGAACTTAAGGAAAAGAGCGATGAACTCGAGATGTTGAACCGGCTCTTTGTCGATAGAGAACTGAGGATGGTCGAATTAAAGGAGAAAATCAAAGACCTGGAAAAGAAGCTCGGAGTTTAGAAGGATAAAGATACGAATCCAAACCTGGAAAGAATGGGAGGATTGGATGACAAAACTGCACAAATCAATTTTTAATGCTGCTTTAATAACGGTTCTGGGGATTATTCCGGCTTTACTGATTTGTTCATGTGAAAAAGAGAAAACAAAAGGATTCCCGAGTAAAAAGCAACAGATCAGACTCGGATATGTCGAACAAGTGATAAGCGGGCTTATCATCCTGGGAATGGATAAAGGGTATTTTGAACAGGAAGGGCTTGAGGTAACCGCGACGAAATATCCGACTGGAACAGTTGCGATTA
>JBFMEI010000574.1:0-1162 GCA_040753295.1 Thermodesulfobacteriota bacterium
TAATCCGGGTGATCGATCTGTCGATATAAGTAATTGGGCGCTTAACAAAGGTTCACTCTTTCTTTTTCCGCCTGAAACAGTTATCGAATCGAAGGGATTCTTGGTTGTTGCATTGAAGCCGGAATTGTTTTCCACGCATTATAGCATGTCAGCGGTGGGGCCTCTGAAGCAACCGCTCAACCGTGGAAAAGACAAAATTGAACTTTACGACGCGCAAGGAAAACTGATCGATAAAGTAAGTTACAAAGACGAGGCTCCTTGGCCGGTAAGCGCGGACGGCTATTCGTCTTCATTGGAACGGATTTGCCCAACCGCCGATGGGGATGATTCGGACAATTGGACTGCATCGCCATTACCGGCGGATTCGCCAAAGCCCTCCGGTTCTCCCGGATCGCCCAACGCGGCTTATTCATCAACTCTTCCCCCTGTGATCGGCAAAGTAAAAACAGAACCGGAAGACCTTCTTAGCGGTCTGCCGCTTACCGTTAAGGCAAAAATAAAATCATCAACGGAACAACCGGATGTTCAATTGCTCTACCGGGTAATTGTGAAAGGGGTCGAGAGCCCGGAAGAAACGATTTCCATGAAATTGGATGATGAAAACGAATGGTTTTCCGCCCATATTCCTGCGCAATCCGCAAACACGTTAGTGCGCTATCGCATTAAAGCATCGGATCCATCCGGTTCCCAACGCTTTTATCCGGCGGAAAACGATATACGCCCCACTTTATCGATCTATGCGCACGATGGTTGGGAAAAAGCTCCTATCCCTTATGGATTTATCGTTCATGTTGGAAAAGAATGGATTCCACCAGAAAATCAGGAACCGAGACGACGTCCCCGTGGATTTAATTTCTTTGGCTTCGGGAATAATCAAACCGAACCTCCCCGTCCACCGCGCGGTTTGAGCGCCTTTGTTTATGTCGATCCTCAATCCGGAAAAACGGAACTATTCGATCACATCAATATTGTCGATCGCTTTAATAACAGAGGGTACAAAGCCTTTTTTCACAAAGACCAACCGTTGAACGGAATGACCTCCGTCAACATCGCTTTCGAAGGCAATGAGCGTTTTTTATTGGCCGAACCGCTGGCGTACGATCTGTATCGCCGGACGGGAAATGTCGCTCCGCAGTGCGATTTTCTTCGTTTGTGGGTCGAT
>JBFMEI010000575.1:0-1160 GCA_040753295.1 Thermodesulfobacteriota bacterium
TTCCCGTTTAACCGGGTTCCCAGGCCTCGGGCCCCCGTAAAGCAGCGGTTTATCTCCGGAAGATCGATGGCGCCGGCCACCGGATTTCCATGAAAACAGAGGGAGATCATGGTTCCATAAAGGGGGATTCTGTTTTTAAACGAATGGGTTCCGTCGATGGGGTCGATGACCCACAGAAAATCGGAGCGATGATTCTCAAAGGAGAGCTCTTCTCCCAGAATATTATGAGACGGGAATGCCTTTTTAATCCGTTTTCGAATCTCTTTTTCAACCCGGATATCAACATCCGTAACATAGGAGTGGTCCGGCTTGGATCTAAACGAAAATCCTTTTATAAGCGCTTTTCTAATCAGGGTACGGGTCGCATCCAGAATCTCAAGCATCACGGAAAGAGACTCTTTGAGCGAAATCGGTGGAGTCGGGTGCAGGGGCATGTCTCCTCCTTGATCCGGTTGAAGAATAAACGTGCTTTTAGGGATGCGATTTCAGAACCGATATCCCTTATTACGGATCATATATCAGGGGACTCAGGGTTGACAAAGGAAATTTACGATCAGGGATCCGGGTTTGACATTGGGAGG
The DNA here is from genome assembly GCA_040753295.1 of Thermodesulfobacteriota bacterium. Classification (GTDB taxonomy): domain Bacteria; phylum Desulfobacterota; class Desulfobacteria; order Desulfobacterales; family UBA2156; genus RBG-13-49-15. The sequence continues at coordinate 582 of JBFMEI010000575.1, forward strand.
AAGCTCAGATACAAAATGGAAAAGACGTGGGCTGAATGTAATTGGAGAGGAAAGGAGTTACGAATGAATTCTGCGAATACGCCGGGTATTGTTCCGGTTAAGATCGGGATGAAAAGCCGGTTTCATTTCGAATGTCATAAAAAGATCGGTTGTTTTACCAAATGCTGCCGGGGAATCGATATCACCCTGACCCCGTATGATGTCATTCGATTGAAAAGATGCCTTGAAATCTCCTCAGAGGATTTTTTAGCAGTCTATACAGAACCTCATCTTCTTGAAAAGACTGATCTTCCCGTAATTACCCTGAAACGTCTGGATGATGAGGAGAAGTCCTGCCCGTTTGTCAGGGATGACGGATGCATCATCTACTCGGATCGCCCTACCTCATGCCGGTATTACCCCTTAGGGGTTGCAACCCTTATGCATCAAGAAGGCGCAGATGAGGAAGGTTTTTTTTTCTTCGTCAACGAACCCCATTGCCTGGGATTTGAAGAAAAAAAGGAATGGATGGTCAGTGAATGGCGGAAGGATCAGGAAGTGGATATTCATGATGAAATCAATGCCGAATGGACCGATCTT
>JBFMEI010000576.1:0-1154 GCA_040753295.1 Thermodesulfobacteriota bacterium
TCCACATGGGCAGACGCGGCATTGAGATGCTTTTTCATCTGTTCCAGCGTGGCGGAAAACGTTCTTAAGGAGACTTCCGGATGGAGCGTGTGCAGTATCTCTACAAACCGGCTCATATGGGTTCCACGGATTTTATGGGGAAGATCCACGTACATATTGATATTGGCGACAGTGGATTGAAATCCGTCTCTCCGATCCCGAACCCGGATGGGGTATCGAAGATTCTTGATCCCCACTTTATCAATAGGAATATTCCGGTAGTCCCGTTGATTTTGAATATCGATCATTCCGTCTCAATTCCGTAAGGAATGCTCTCTTTCAGCGAAAGGATTCTTGAGGATTAATTCTCTTTTTCCTTTTCCTTTTCCTCTTCTTTCAGAAAAACCTTTCCTGCGGCAATCTCCCTGAGTGCCACGACAATATCTTCGTTCTTGGGAGAGCTCACCAGATATTCCGATCCTTCACGGATCTGTCTCACACGTTTTGCAGCCATATGAACCAGCATAAACCGGTTTTTTACCCGCTTTAAACAATCTTCCACAGTAATTCTTGCCAATCTGAAACCTCCATTTTCAACGGATTGAAATCAATTCGTAATATCTTTTTCCCCCCGGGGTTTCCACTGTAATCTCACTCCCGGGTTTTTTCCCGACAATCGCCTTTCCCAGAGGGCTTAATATTGAAATCCGCCCTTCACTGATATTCGATTCATCCGGCCCAACCAGTTGATATTCGGCGTTTTCGCCGGTATCGATATTTTCCACCAGAACCGTGCATCCGAACATGGCCTTGTCTCCCGGCTGGCGCTCCGGATGAATGATATCCGCATTGGCGAGTTTATATTCCAGCTCATGAATCCGAAATTCGATGAACTGCTGCCGTTCTTTGGCGGCTTCGAATTCGGCATTCTCGGTTAAATCTCCATGGCCGCGCGCCTCCTCGATGGCCTGGATATTTTTTGGCCGATCCACGGATTTGAGGTGTTCGAGTTCTCTTTTTAACGTTTCATATCCATTTATGGTAATCGGAATTCGTTCCAATGGGTGCTCCTATAAATAGTCTTTTGACAGAATTTCAGCGATCTGGACCGCATTGGTTGCCGCGCCTTTTCGAATGTTGTCGGCAACAATCCACATATTGATTCCGTTTGGGAT
>JBFMEI010000577.1:0-1148 GCA_040753295.1 Thermodesulfobacteriota bacterium
ACCTTCACGCCGTTGGGGTCGGTAAGGTCCCAGATATTCACCCCGATCAGTTCCCGCTGGGTATCGTTCATCAATGTTGTCCCATGGAAATCAACAACAAAGATATAGCCATCCTGGCCGAATCTGATCTTTGCTATGCGCTCAAGAACCTCGTGCTGAATATCCTTTTCCATGTCATCAACATATTCACCTGTACCGATCAGCCAGTTGAACGGCTCAAAATGTTTCACATAGGCGATTTTGGGAAAAATACGCTCCCCGTGAAACGGTTTGGTCCACAGGTACTGGTAAAATCCTTCACCCTTTTCCCTGGCGATGCTGATCATGTCCCGGATAACAAATTTCCCTTCCTTGTCCTGAATGGCGAGCATGTTTCTGCCTTCAATCTCGGGCCGGTCGGCAAACAATTCTTCTATGCCCTCAAGGGAGACGGCGAAAAAATATCCGCGTCCGTTGCGGAAACGGATGGGCCGCAGGGCCTCTCTGACCAGATCCTTGATTTCATCATCAGGTATCCTGCCGGCATTTGTCCGGTAGAGATGCTCGGCGATCGCATAGGCTTCATATACCCTGTTTTTCACTTCGGACCGCACGCGATCTTCAAGCAGTGATTTCATGAAGGAGACGTAATCGACGGTTTTCTCCACCTCATTTTTAATCAGGGATTTCTGCTGCTCGATATATTTATCTTCAATGATTTTCGATTCGTTTAAAAATTCCCGGTAATCGTTGTATAGGGTTATCATGCCGCCAAGAATACCGGAAAGAACCACAAGGGTGATGGCACTGAACAGAAATATCCTGATGACACTTTTATTTTTTGGCATGGCAATATGCTGAGGGTGATTCTGCGAGGCGGTCCCAGCTCACGGGACAGTTCGGCGGCGAAAACGAGGTAAAGCTCCGGGTCCTGATCACGCCGCAGTGAATGCATGCGGCACGGGTAATTCGAGGGGAAAATGCATGGGCCGTCCTCTTCCCGTACCGCTTTTCCATATGACGGATTTTCGCATGAAAGGTTGTCCGAAGTCAAGGTATGAATGGACCCCGGCCAGGGGGGAAATCGGCGGGGAGAGCCGGGGCAAGGTCATAAGCTGTGAGGCAGATGACGCAAGTGCCCCGGGCAACAGCGACAAAAGACCAGAAGG
>JBFMEI010000578.1:0-1147 GCA_040753295.1 Thermodesulfobacteriota bacterium
ACCCCTTTCCTTGAAATAGGTGCATGAAAGACAGGAGGAAAGCTTTTGATAAAAATCCTCGTGGATGAAATTGGTGCAATGGGTCTTTGGAATCAACCAGCATTCCATGCACGGTTTGCTGTGGGCCGGACATAGAACCTTGGAGCATGATAAAACCTTCCAGCAGGGCTGCTCCCGGCCCTGTCGGTTTTCTTTAAGAGATATTCGAACGAGATGATTTTGCAGCAACGAACTCACAGTATGGATCTCCTTTGGCCCGGCAATGAGGCTCCTGGGCGGAAAATGAATAGAGCCCGTCCGGATAATCCCCGCCGTAGATCAGGTCCATAAATGCACCGGTCACACCTCTCAGCATATAGCATTTCCCGGAATCGGCCCGGGAATAGCGGTTCAGGTACCCGGTTGCTTCATAGGAATCAACGGCCCGGATAATCAGTTTCTCTCCCGGAATCAGCTCTCTGACGGACAGGTCCCCCCACCCAAAAGCAACGGCAACTGCCGTAAATCCCAAAACCTGGTCCTCCTTGGTCTCGATCATGGGCGCCACAATCTGCTCCCATTCCCATGAATTCCGCACTCCCTGAAAAGTGGCATACCCGCATTCCTGGGCAGCTTCGATAAGGAGGGATCTGGCCTCAGCCTCCCGTTTGCCCCCAATTTCCTTCTCGAATTCAAAGCATAACTGATTATAATAATTGACTGAGAAGAGTGAGAGATAGACTCCAAAAAGCGGAATGATCCCTTTCGACTCCCGGATCCTGCTCCCTTCCATGACAGCATGAATAATTTTATTTCCATCAATGGCCATGGATTCATCCTTTGATTCTATTTGGGAAAAAAGAATTTAAAATCTGCAAAACAGAGCGCACCGGATCGGATGAAGCTAAGAATTCACCCGCATCCTCTCTACAGTAAATGAGCACTCAGTATCCCGGATCATTTTGCATCGATTTTCTTTCACGGTGTAGTATCCCAGGGGCTTTTGATAGATGGCCTCCAGCGCACCCGCAATCCACCCTCTGGCGAAATGGCACCCCGGCTTGTCTCGCTTTCCGTGCTTGGCCAGCCATCCGGTCACATGATGGCTGGACGTGCTGATCACCTTAGCTGAACCGGCTTTTACCGTTTTAAAATGAAGAATCCCCAG
>JBFMEI010000579.1:0-1144 GCA_040753295.1 Thermodesulfobacteriota bacterium
CATTTATCGGCGACATCCGCTCCGATGTTATAATATTCCGGGATCTGCCACCTGAAATTTTGATAAACTTCTTCATAGGTTCTGCCCGTCAACATTCACGCCTCCTGCCTTAAGTTCCTGCTGATCCGAGATTGCGCTGAATTCAATATGCTCATGGATGGAGTTATTCTTCAGGGGGATCATTTTTTCATTTTGCGAAGTTTCTTCGCAACAAATTCCTTCTGGCTCCCGGAAGCCACGCACAACATCATGTGGCCGGCTTCTATCTCCATGATCTGCTCAAAGCTCGAATGCAGACCCTGGTCGATTGCAATCCGTGTTAATCGAAGTGAAAGCGGAGATTTTTCAGCCAGCTTTTTGCACATCCGCAGTGCCTCGTTCATGAGTTCCTTGCGTGGGACCACCTTGTTAACCAGTCCGATTTTTAAGGCTTCTTTTGATCCGATGATATCTCCGGTCAGAACCAGTTCTTTTGCCTTTCCCAAACCGACAATCTGGGCGATTAATTTGGTTCCTGAATTTGTGACGGTCAGACCGACCCCGGTTTCGGGAAAGCCGAATTTGGCATCATCGGCTGCGATTCGGATATCGCAGCTTAATGCAAATTCAAGCCCTCCGCCCACGGCGTACCCATTGACAGCCGCGATGATCGGTTTGCCGAGTTTCATGATAAGGCTTTGAGTCTCCTGCAATCCGTTGATTTCGCTTAACCATTCTTCCATGGTTTTCCCGGCTGAGGTCTCCTTCAAATCCTCGCCTGCACAAAACGACTTGCCGGCTCCGGTTAAAATAATTGAACCGGCTTTCTCATCATCTCCGGCATTTTTAAGCTGTTCAATCAGATCTTTCAGAAGCGTATCGTTTATTGCGTTAAGCCGATGCGGTCTGTTTAAAATGATCATTCCAATATTTTTTTCTCTTCTGTATAATACCGTCTTCTCCACAGATCCTCTCCTCCTTTTGACTCATCTTAAAACCAAATTTACGAGAACCAGAGCAAACTCTGGAATATAGGTTACGGCAAGGATGACCGGCAATGCCCCAAAAATCATAAAGCAGGTGGCGGGTTTGATATATTCGTTTAACGGCAGATTCCCTCCGATAAGACCGGCCAGGTACAGCATGGGTGCACAAGGGGGTGAAA
>JBFMEI010000580.1:0-1141 GCA_040753295.1 Thermodesulfobacteriota bacterium
ATTCAATATTTTCCGCGACTTTTTAAGTGAAAGGGGAATGACTTCTATTTGCGCTGGTCGTGTCAACGGCCGGATTATATCTCCCCTCGGTTGAGCAGGTCGAAGAATGTTTCCACGATTCTTGGATCGAAGTGTTTGCCGGATTCACTCCGTAAATATTGGATCACCCTGTCTTTTTCCCATGCTTTCCGGTATGGACGGTCGTAACGAAGCGCATCCCACACGTCGGCTACTGCAAAGACGCGGGCCATAAGCGGAATTTCCTCCCCTTTTAACCCCTGTGGGTAACCGCTTCCATCCCATTTTTCATGGTGACTGTAGGGGATTTCAAGCGCTTTTTTCAAATAAGGAATCTTGGATAACAAATCGTACGCAACCTGCGGGTGGAGATTGACGATCTCCCTTTCCTGTTCGGTGAGGGAGCCGTTTTTTCTAAGTATCTCATCGGGAATTGCCATCTTGCCGATGTCATGGAGGATCGCTCCGCGGCGGACATCCATCAATTCTTTTTCCTTCATGCCCATGGCCTTTGCAATGATCACGGTCAGTTCCGTCACACGCCGCGAATGACCTTCTGTTTCCTTGTCGCGCAATTCCAGGGCCTTTGCCCAGCCTTCCAGGGTGGTGTCATATGCCTCGGCCAGGTTTGCCTCCGCCTGTTTGCTTTCGGTAATATCGAGAACGGAAACCAGGACCCTGTTCCATGACGATTCGTAACCCGGCAGCACCATGCCGTTGACGATCAGGTACGCCTGTTTCCCTTCCCGGGAGGCGCGGGAAACAGCAAGTTCGTAATGTGTCCCGTTTTCAACAAGACTCATAAGTTCATCAATAAAACTTTTGTGCTCGTTCGAATTTATCAATTGACTCAGGTGAACTGTAAGCGCATCTTTGCTCTTCGCCGGATACCACCGTAGGGCCGCGTCGTTTACATCCAGTATTCGAACCAGCTCCATGCACTTTCGCGCCTCTTCTTCATGCTTGTCGAAATATTCCCTGAGATTTTGCACACCGGTTTCCCTGAGACGGTCGAGGTATTTCTTTAGGGCGGAAAAATCCTCTTCAAGCATGGGGATGGGGGCATGCTCGAAAAATGTGCGATACCGTTCCTCGCTTTCCCTCACCCTTTTCTCCGCCATCC
>JBFMEI010000581.1:0-1138 GCA_040753295.1 Thermodesulfobacteriota bacterium
GATGTCGACATGAACAGAATTTCGTATGTTCTCAATTTTTATTTTTTGGAATGCAAAAGAACAGGTAACGACACGGAGGTGGCCGATGCGGATGCCATTTAAAAAAAGCGTTTTCATTCTTGCAGGCGTTTTACTGATCCTTTCAAACACGGGATTTTGTGAAACCGTCCTTCAGACTCAGCCCCACAATACCAGCGACGGCCTGGATCTGGATCTTCTGGCTGTTGAGATCCGAAACGACGTCCTGACCCTTAAGTTCAAGGTCAGGAACACCGGATCGAATAAACATACCTGGTTTTTCCATTACGAGAATTGCTATATCATGGATGAATCGAATCAGAAGAAGTATTTTCCGTTAAAAGATTCGGACGGCAATTATATTGCAGGCCCCGTCTATGACAAGGATCACGGCGGACGATTCTGGTATGACATTCTTCCGGGAAAATTCAAGGGATTCTGGATCAAGTTTCCCATGCCTGCAGGGAGCCCTAAAAGCATCACCATATCCATCCCTGATGTGACCCCATTTGAAGACGTCAAACTCGGCAAATAGAAACACCGATATGAAACACAGATTTTTACAAATGGCGCCAAGATGGATTATCGCTCTCTCGATTTTGATAGCGGACCCATCTCTTCTCCTTGCCGGAACCGAGGATGATCTTTCCATTCCGGCTTCGGCACATGATAAAGCCGTCGAAGCCGTGAAGGCGCTGGGGCCTGACCGGGGAGGGAAATCTGTTGGTTTCCGCGTTGTGAATATCATCGGAGGGGGAGTCCGTGAGATCAAGTTTGATGCGGCGCAGCTTAAAAAAGCAATCCGGGACCTGGGTGCAAAAGAAACCCCCACGGAAATTCGAATCGAGCTTTCCAGTGATGTCATGTTTGATTTTGATAAGGCCGAAATCCGGCCGGATGCCGAAGCGTCTCTCAACACAGTCGCCGGGGTAATCAAGGGATTTAAAAGTCCGGCAGTGATGGTTTTCGGTCATACCGACTCAAAAGGGGCTGATGACTACAATCTCAAACTCTCCCGGAGACGGGCGGATTCGGTAAAAAACTGGCTGGTTAAAAACGGGGGGATTGAGGAGCGGATCATTCAGACCATCGGCTTTGGAAAATCCAAACCCAAAGCACC
>JBFMEI010000582.1:0-1138 GCA_040753295.1 Thermodesulfobacteriota bacterium
TTGAAGTTTTCCCTTCCCGGATGTAGTCGGCCACCTGGATTTCGGTGGGTGTGAGATCCAGAAATCTGGATGAAAGCCCCTGGATAAAGGGGGAAACCACATCCATGAGCTGGTCTTCAATGGCCTCAAGATACCGGGAAAGGCGTTCATTCAGGTTGGCCTGTTTGAGCCTTTCCAGATGGGGCATGATGCGCGTCTTGACATTGTAGAGCATCCGCTCCTCCATGTTCCGCTGATCCTCATCCCTTCGTTCGAGCAGGATTTTCAACGCCGTGTTCAGCTCCTGGAGGTGCCCGCTTTTCTGTTTGAGCTCCTCTTCGGCGGTTTTGAGGCGGGAGATGTCCACAATGATGCCGTTGGCGTAGGATGTCCCGGTCTCAATCTCGCGGATTCCTTTGGAGATGATCTGAATCCAGTGGGGCTGCCGGGTTTCGGGATGCCGGATCCGCAGGGTCTGATTGAGCATTTCGGCCTTGAAGATGGCGCCGGATGTCTCCTGAGCCAGTTTGTTATCTTCAGGGTGGATGTTGTCAAGCCAGGTCCCGAAATCGATCGGGGTATCGACGCAGAGGATGTCTCTGATCGACGGGCTGACGAAAACCACGTTCGTTGCGGAAGGATCGGTCTCGTTTTTGGAAAGACGGAATATGGCGAAGTTCGTCGCGCTCTCCATCAGGGATCTCAGATGGGCTTCATTCTGCCGCAGAATCCGCTCCGCCTCCTTAACGCCGGAGATGTTGGTGATGGTGGCAAAGCTGCCCGCAAATGCTTCTTTTTTATCGAAAATGGCCTGGGGGCTGACGATGCAATGGATTTTGTCCCCTTTTTTTCCTTCCAGTATGATTTCATAAGGGTCCCGGATCCCTTTTTTCCTCAATTCCTTTTGACGTGAAAGTCTCTGTTTGGAATCATGGTTACAAAAATCGGAAAACGGCCGGCCGATAATTTCTTCTTCCGGGTATTGGGTCATCTTCAGAAAAGATTTGTTGATGTAGGTGATGTTCTGGTTTTTATCGCACAGAATAAATCCTTCGTTCATGGTTTCAACCAGTGTCCGGTACTTTTTTTCGCTTTCCCGCAGCTCTTTTTCAATCTGCTGATACTCCAAAAGAAGCCGTTGAAGATCCTGGTTGCTCCG
>JBFMEI010000583.1:0-1134 GCA_040753295.1 Thermodesulfobacteriota bacterium
CAATTTTTTCGCTTCGGGAGCGATTCTCATATTAAAATCCGGAAAATCGACAAGGATCAGGAGATCGGGCCTCAAATCTCTGAGAAGCCGTCTGACGATCCGCATTCCTTTGATGATGACCGGAAGTTTGAAGATCGACTCGGTAACACCCACGGCAGCCAAAAGGGATGCATCGATCAGGATCTTTACTCCGGCTTTTTTCATTTCGCTTCCGCCGATTCCGAAGAAAAAAGTCTCCGGCTTTTTTCCCCGAATGGCTTTGACAAGCTTAGCCGCATGCAAGTCTCCGGAAGCCTCTCCGACAACGATCATCACACAGGAATGTCGATTCGAACTCATCTGATCGCCGGACTTGAAAGAACCGAAGAATTCGGATGAAAGATGATCCGTTATGGTCTCTGTTTCATATTTCAATGGTGCGGAAAACTCCATTCGGGCAGGGTCGGCAACACCGATCACCGAGGATCATTTATTCCGAACAGGGATGCAGCCTATTTGGATCTGTTTCATGATTTCCAGCGCGATCTTAAGAGCTTCGCGCCCCACATGCCCACTGACGACCGGAGGCGTGCGCAAGGAGACAGACCGGACAAACGACTTCAGCTCCTCCTCAAGAGCATCTCCTCTTTCCAAATTGATCCGGTTGACTTTCATCCCGGGAATACGCATATCCCCTTGGCCTCCATCTCTGGTGATGATGGTGATATCCTGATTGGAAAAATCAACGGACAGGTACCTGTTGTGCTGAAACAGGCGGATGTTTCTTTCGTTTTTCATCGAGATGCGGCTTGCCGTCATGTTTGCAACACATCCGTTGATGAATTCAAGCCTTGCGTTTGCAATATCCACATGTCCGGTAATTATCGGCATTCCGGAAGCACGAATCGAATTAATTTCCGACTTGACAAAATGCAGGATGAGATCAATGTCATGGATCATCAGATCCAGGACAACACTCACATCGGTCCCTCTTTCCTTGAAAATACTCAGCCGATGAGATTCGATAAACAGGGGATCTTCAACAAGATCGGCTGCGGCAAGGACAGCCGGGTTGAACCGCTCCAGATGCCCAACCTGAATATAACGCCCGGTCTTTCCGGAAATCCGGATTAACTCATCCGCCTCCTCCAAGGT
>JBFMEI010000584.1:0-1132 GCA_040753295.1 Thermodesulfobacteriota bacterium
AAGAAAAGAAAAATACAGCGACGCGAGCTATTTTACTGAGCCTGACATAAAGGAAGGTCCGGGGGGGCTCAGAGACCTCCATATGATGTCCTGGATGGCCAGGATCTATTTTAAATCCGATCGGCTTTATAGGATTCGAAGATTCCCCGTATTCTCCCATTTCAGATTAGAGCAACTCGGTTATTCCAAATGGTTTCTCATTAAGGTTCGAAATAGGCTGCATCTCATGTCAGAACGCAAGGAAGACCGGCTCCTCATCCCCTTCCAACAAGAGATATCTCGCGATCTGGGTTATAAGGATGGTCCCCTGATGACCGGGCCGGAAAAATTTATGAGAGACATTTATCGGCACCTGAATCGAATCAGGTACGGTCGCGCGGAATTTCTGGCAAAGGCACTGGACCTCATCGATCCGAGGCCTTTTGAATCCATTGCTGACCCCCTTCCCCCCGAGTTTCGGGTTACGAAGGGGAATATTGTTCTGGCGGCTGAAGGGCGCTTGAAGGAAAATCCTCTATTGATTCTTCGGGGCTTTGAGGAAGCAAATAGGAGGGGCCTTTTTCTGGGCTCCGGATTCATCTGGGAGGCCGGCAAGATCCTCAGTGCGAATGGGAAAGGGTTGCTCGATCAGCCGGGATCATGGGAAATGTTTCTGCGTTTTATTCTTAAACCTGTGAATCCGGAGATATTCCGCATTGCGTTAGAGATCGACCTGTTAACCCTTTTTATACCCGAATTCAAAAGGATCAGAAATCTCGTACAGTTCGGGTTCTACCATATGGCAACCGTGGATCTTCACTCATTAAAGACCCTGGAGGTGTTGAACAGGATAGGGGAGGGAGGCTATGATGATCGGTGGCCCTTGTTTAAAGAGATCTTCAAGGAACTGCAGCATCCGGAGTGGCTCTTTCTGGCAGGTCTTCTCCATGATATCGGGAAGGGATATCCGGGAGATCATTCTGTAAAAGGTGCCGCCCTTGCCCCACGGATATTGAAACGGCTTGGCGTGAAGGAAGAGGCCATGGATAAGGTCCCTCTGCTGATAAGAGATCACCTCCTTCTGATCCATGCATCCCAGAAGAGAGACCTCAATGATGAAAAGACCTCCGTTCAGATTGCTCAAATCATAAAA
>JBFMEI010000585.1:0-1130 GCA_040753295.1 Thermodesulfobacteriota bacterium
GCTTATGGGATTCTCTTCTGAAAAAATAGACCGGATATCATCATAACTCATCTACCCATCCAAGGAGATCGCGACCATTGCCTGAACAGAAAAAAATACCTGTCATATGGGCCGTCGGAGGCGGAAAAGGCGGCGTCGGGAAAAGCATTATCAGCTCACTGATCGGATTCTGGCTCAGCCGTATGGGAAAAGAGACCGTTCTGGTGGATACGGACCTTGGCGGGGCCAACCTGCATACCCTCATGGGGATTAAAACTCCGCCGAAAACCCTCAATGATTTTCTTTCAAAAAAGACCGCTTCGTTGAATGAAGTCTGTATCAATTCTGAAGTCAACCGGCTTAAACTTATTACAGGAGCCGGAGAGATCCTGTCGTTGGCGAATCCTAAATTCGCCCAAAAAATCAAAATCATGAAAGGGATCCTGAAATTAGACGCTGACCATGTTATTCTGGATCTGGGGGCCGGAAGCTCATACAACACCCTTGATTTTTTTCTGATGGCAGAAAAAAAGATTGCGGTGGTAACCCCGCAGCCGACATCCATTCAAAACGCATATGCGTTTATTCGAAGCGCCGTCTATCGGCGATTGAGCCAATTGACCAGCCGCGATCCTTCGATTTCAGCATTGATTCAAACCGCCATGAATCCCAAAAACGACCTTCAAATGCGGACCATCAAAGAGCTTTGCCAGGTGATCGAAGATCTGGAAGGTCCGGATGCTGCAAAGGAAATCAAAAAAGATCTCAGCAAAATCCATCCGGTCATTATCACAAACATGGTCAAGGATCCTGCCGATAAAAATGCAGGAAAAATCGTTCAACTCGTTGCAGAAAAATATCTGACCATTCAATCTGAAAACTTCGGAACTGTTGTTTACGACCGGCAGATTGAACAGATGGTTTCCGAAATGACTCCTCTTGTCAGGATATCCCAATCCAGCGAACTTTTCGGATGCGTCTACAACATTGTAACTCGAATGCTTTGATTCTATTCACGATTCGGATAAGCCGCATCTTCATTTTTTCTGATCATGCCCAAATTCTTTTTCACCTGTGTTAATCGTGTTCATGGAATCATGCACTTGAAATCCGACAGCCGGGTGCATATATATAAGGCGAATCGAAATTTT
>JBFMEI010000586.1:0-1128 GCA_040753295.1 Thermodesulfobacteriota bacterium
ACCAGATTTTTTGCCTCATGGGACGGGTCAATTTTTTCCGCCGTCCAACCCGTGAGGCTTTCATATATTCATCGGAAGTTGTGATTCCTTGCGCTTGAATCACCTGTGCCCACTCCTGAGGATAAAAGGACTCGTCTAGATCCATATCTATAGGGGAAAGGTTCAAAGCGTTCTGCCAGTAAGGTCCCGTGTTGTCCTGGAAAATCAAGGTGTAGTTATAACCATGTTTTTTTAGGAACTGAATCACCCAGGCGTCGAGATTGATGACGTCAATCTTTTTCATGACATCAGGTGAACACAGTTTCCTGAGATTTTCTTTGATATCTGCCGCCAGATTTTTTGTGAAGGTGGTGAATAATATGCGATCGTTTTCCTTTGTGAACAACTTCTCCGCCAACCATCGCGCCCGATGCATTGCAACAACGGTCTTGCCGGTTCCCGCCCCGCCGAGAACGCGCACGGGTCCATTATGATCCTTTTCCACAATGCTCCGTTGAGATGGATGGAGGAAGATTCGCCATAGCTCCAATGGTGAATTCAGGATTTCCGCCAATTCCAAAGCCCCTTCCACAACATGAAACCGCCGCTTGCTGTCCGGATTCTCAAGGGCCGTGACGAAATCAGTGGTATCCACATCCACCGGTGGTTGCTCTTTTTCAAGATCTTTGAAGACATCCTGCAGAGAAAATCCTTCGGCCAGAAAAAAGAGTGCCTCATAAGCTTCTTGGGGTAATCGGTTTTCGATTGCGTCCAGATCATCCTTTTTTTTCAGTTGGCGCACGAGCGGTAAGAGTATTTGAGGGACACCAAGTCGCATCAATTCCGCGTCTTTGTATGAATCAAAGGGGTGCCCGCTTGAGTCTTTCGCTTCTTCCGGTTCCACCGTAAGAGGTTTCTCTTCAACATTCACCACCTGGAGGCCGCCCGTCTCTGAGTTAATCGAAAAAATGCGGTTTTCCGCCCAGGCATAGGCCTTGTCATGATGGTCCACCCAGAGGAGCATGTAAACGTTTCCGGAAGCCGGTTTCAGGATAATTCCCCGGTAATCCTGATCGATGCGGACAGAACGGACGTTTTCATCCTTTGCTTTCTGTATTTTTTCATAGTGAATGGAAGGCGATGCGGGAT
>JBFMEI010000587.1:0-1116 GCA_040753295.1 Thermodesulfobacteriota bacterium
AGATGAGATGGGCCGGCTTTGATCATCTCATGATTTCGGGGCGATCAAAAACCCCGGTCTCTCTTTTGATTAAAGACGGAAGCATTGAAATCAGAGAGGCATCTCATCTGAAAGAGACGAATCCGGAAGCCTCATTGAACATCATTCGGAAGGAACTTAAAGAAGATCGAATCCGGGCTCTCGTCACAGGGGTTTCCAATGAGAAGAAATCCCGGTTCCCGGCTCTGACCACGGATTATGGATATTCCGTATCAGATACAGGGATCGGGATTGTTTTAGCCGGAAAAAATGTCAAAGCAGTCGCCTGTCAGGGCAGCCTGGATCTTGAAATCAAACACCCGGAAGAGCTTCTGACTCATTACAGAACGATCTTTAAAGCGCGTGATCAAAAACCATTCACAGATTCTCTTCCCAAAGCTGAAACGCGGATTCATTACCAATCCCGACTGAAGATGACGGTTGCGGAAATGAATGAAACCATTGCCGACGCACTGGGAATTGATGCTTATACGGCCTGGATCGATATCACAACCGATTCATGGACAGATGCATACCGGCGCCTGATTCGGCCGGCGACCGGGTATGAAATCACCGGGGAGAATCTCATGAATGTTGCGTTCCGGAGCTGCGCCGTGGAACGGCTGCTTTGTATGAGAGAGGCCATGGCAGCTCCTGGGTTTTCCGGAAGGAGATACAAAAACCTGTCGAATCATCCTCCCAAAACCTGGTGGGACAGGAGATCCCTGATCAAGCGCAGCATATTCAAGGCACTGGAAATCGACGAACTCTGGCCAATGATGAAGTAACGGGAGAGAGATGATGGATATCCGATCACTTACGGCTGATCCGAAAAAATGCACCGGCTGCATGATGTGTGAAACCGTATGTTCGATGGTTCAAAGCGGGGTGAGCAATCCCTCCAAATCCAGAATTCGAATCATCCCCCGGCATCTGCATGGAATATACATTCCGATCAACTGCCGGCAGTGCGAAGATGCACCATGTATGACGGTCTGTCCGCGTGAGGCCATCTCCAGAGATCTTAATCTCGGCAGGATCATCATCGATTATCACCGTTGTATCAGTTGCCGGATGTGCGTTTCCGCATGCCCGTTC
>JBFMEI010000588.1:0-1112 GCA_040753295.1 Thermodesulfobacteriota bacterium
ACCCTGCATAATCGGTTCCCCAGATAATTTTGTCAGGTCCGACCCAGCGCAGCGCTTCACCGATAATTTTGGCAAATTTTCGCGGTGTACTTCCCGCCCAGGGGATGAGCAGGCTTAAACAGACATAGACATTGGGATGCTGCATGGCGATCATGTTCAAATCATCGCAATAGGGATAACCCATGTGGAAGGCATTGATCTTTAAATCCGGAAAATCCCGAGCCACGTCATCCAGTTGGATGGGCATGGCATATTTGCTTTTCCCCGGAGGAACCCAGGAAAACCCGGTATGGATATCAAGGACGATTCCGAGTTCCTCGGCCTTCTCATAAAAAGGCCAGATGTCCTGATCATTGATATAGGTATCTTCGGGCGGGTAAAATTTGAAAATTTTGGCTCCTTTTTCTTTCACCCAGTATTCCAGTTCCCAGATGGTATTTTTTACTCCCTTGTGTTTGATGGGAGAAATATTGGGCTGATACATAAACCGGTCCGGATTGGATTCAACAATTTTCGCCATCTCGCCATTGGTGCACCAGCGGCTGGTATATCCGGTGGTGTCCATCATGGATTCCGGCAAGAGGCACGCGATATCCACGCCATACTTGTCCATTGCTTTTAAGAGATTATTCGGATCAGTCGATTTCTCCATTTCCCACGGTTCCATGCCCACAAACTTTTCCGGAGGGGTTCCCGTCAGCAATGGCCGATGAATGGCCGCAATCGCCCTCCACCACATCTGAACCCCTGGAAAATGGTTGACAAGCTCCATATTGCCGATGAGATGGGGTTCGGGATCGATTTTAAAGTATTCATCTTTTACAAATTCATTCATAATGCCTCCCTGTCTCAGGTGGTTAAAATGAAAACTGAAGAAACATAAAATTTTTCGCCTTATGTTTTGATTGCCGTATTCAGCATAAATTACCCAATAGAGCGGGCATGACCCTCCCAGAACTTTTTCTTCACATCCTTGCGGAGAATTTTTCCAATCGGGGTGGTTGGAATCGACTCCCAGAATTCAACCGCTTTAGGGCATTTGTATCCGCCCAGTTTTTGCCTGCAAAAGCTGATGAGTTCTTCTTCCGTAGCGGATTGGCCGGGCTTCAGCA
>JBFMEI010000589.1:0-1102 GCA_040753295.1 Thermodesulfobacteriota bacterium
ATCATATCGAAGAAACCAACTCCTTCTTTCTTCAACGGATATCCTACCAGCTTAAAACAAAGAAACTGATGGATTCCCAGAAAAACGAAGCATTATCCAACTATATCCAGATCGCACAGCGGGAATTCAATCTGCATGCCGTTGAAGTCTATTCGGTGAATTCAAAACGGATAGCTTTTTCCATTTCTGAACAGCTTGGTGAAACCTATCTGAAAACCGTTTCTGCAGATAATCTTCAGAAGGAAAAAAATTCAACCGGCGTCCGGACAATCACTGAGCCCCTTCCAACCGGGGAGCTGCTTAGAACCATCGGGACCATCCCATTTGGAGAGTTGTCCGAAAAAGCAGAAGGATTCCTGGTGGTATCTCTGTTACTCCCTCCGGATCTCTCCCTCAAGCTGGCATCCATTTCAAGGGGGTTCGAGGAATATCAACAAAGGACATTATTGAAGAAGCCGATACAGGTAACCTATTATATCACTCTTTCCATTGTGGCTCTTCTGGTCATGTTCTGCGCCATATGGTTCGGCTTTTATCAGGCCAAAGCCATTACAGTTCCCATTATGGATCTGGCTGAAGGGACTCGCCGTATTGCAGAAGGAGATTTGAATTTTCGAATCGAGATGGCTGCAGACGATGAGATCGGAACCCTCGTCGACTCTTTTAATAAAATGACCAAAGATCTTAGAACCAGCCGGGAGCAACTGGAAAAATCCGCAACAATCCTTGGAGAGCAGAATATCGAGATTGAAGAAAAACGACAATACATGGAAATTGTTTTAAAAAACATTTCGGCCGGAGTGATCAGCATCGATGCGGAAGGAAGCATTACCACGGTAAACAAGTCTGCAGAAAAAATGCTGAATCTCCCCCCCCAGTCTCTGCTGCGGAAAAGTTACAAAACTCTGCTGAATATGAAGTATCTGGCTTTAGCCGAAGAAATCATTGAAACCTTGACCGACCCACTCCGTCAAACCGGCGTCGAACTTCCTGTCAGAATGACCATTCAGGGAAGACCCAGAAGCTTTCTGGTGCATATCAGTGCACTGAAGGACGATATGGCGAATCATCTGGGTATCGTCATGGTATTTGATGATTTGAC
>JBFMEI010000590.1:0-1097 GCA_040753295.1 Thermodesulfobacteriota bacterium
GTCAGCGGAATGTTGGGAGGGTATTCGCATCCGGGCGCCAGAACAAATCCTCCTCCCTTTGCCAGCACATCAATCTGCCGCCTGCATTCGTCCATAACCTCCATCGGGGTTCCGGTGATCAGAAGCTGGGTGGGAATGCATCCCACAATCGTTGTCCGGTCTCCGTATTTTTCCTTCAGCTCCTTTAGAGAACCGCAGTCGTCCGGGATATAGGCAATGCTGATCACTTCCGGCTCCATCCATTTCAACTGGACGTCCACATAAGGCTTGTGCCCGCAGTTATGGATGCCCACCATACACCCCTTTTTCTTGATCGCGCGGCTCAATTGTTTCACAAAAGGCCCTTCGATTTCTTCCCATACCTTTTTTGGAAGCGCGCTCGCGCTCGCGTACAGGGTATCGATTACAACCGCGGGAATGCCATTGTCGCATTGGGCTTCAACATATTCCAAAAGAACACCCGTAACCGTTTCCGATGCCGCGATGACTTCTTTTGGATGAAGCAGGCAGTCTTTGAAAAAATTCTCCGCACCCCGCATCATGCTGAGCACGCCGGCCGGCCCGAAAACAAATCCGCCGACAATTCCCTTGAAGCCGACTTTCTTTACCATGATTTCGCAGAATTTCAGAAATTCCTGCATCCGGACAGCTTCGGAAAGATGGATCGGCTTTACCTTTTTATAGTCGTCAATTTCTTTGATAAACGGTGAGCGGTAATCCGGCCGGGCGGTTGAGTTCTCCGGATATACCATCTGCTGGCCGAAATCCGCGGCTTCCACGGAAAGGTCGAGCATCAACTGGACAAAATCTCCGCCCACAAAATCAAATCCCGAATAAAACACCTCGGCCATTTTTTCTCCATTCAAAGACATATCCGGAAATGAAATTCCGTTGATCTGCCTTGCCGCGGAACCCAGGATCGGGGTCACCGGGACACGGTCCGGCTCTTTGTGGAATATCGAGCAGAATAACCGTTCCACGGAAGTCAATGTCGAGATTTTTCCTCTTGCGTTGATGGCGGACACGGCAAGTTTGAGCAGCGGTTCCGGCATTTCATACGGCGGAGGAATGATTCCCTTTCGAAGGGCATTGAATAC
>JBFMEI010000591.1:0-1096 GCA_040753295.1 Thermodesulfobacteriota bacterium
CCGATGTCTCGCATCCAATCCCACCCGCCTTCTTTTGAACCAAAGAAAATCGTGGACAATGATGTTGAAACTTTTATTTCGTTTATGGATGGGATTGACCGAGGGGCTGATATTCAATTTTCATTTGCCGAATCCATTCCTGTTTACAGCATCAGCATCTATTTAAACGAAGCTGTGGAAGATTTGGATATTTCAGGTGATGGAGACGGCGATGGGGTATTTGAGACGATCTTGGGATCTGCCCGGCAGCTAAAGGGCAAAGGATGGGTGACCATTTATCTGAAGCCGGATTTGGTGAAGGCATTAAGGGTTAAACCTGTCAAAGGAAAGTTGAGCGGATTCCGGGAAGCCCTTCCATTTGCAAGCGAAGTTAAAATATTTGTTGAAGAAGATTATGCTTCCAAAGCCTCTCCTCCCGGTTGGGGATCTTTCACAGATCCGGGTCAGCCTCCGGCAGATATCCCAAAACTTGTTCTGAAGCCGGTCCGCATGTCAATTCCTCAAATTAAGAAAAGCCGTTTCCGGCGCCTGATTTGTGCGGATTTGTGGATGTGGGGAATTCAGGTGAAAAATGATCCGAACATCAAAGCCGAAGGGCTCACCGATAATCCGACTTACAAAAGAACATTGGAGATGGTCAAGCGGATGGGAGTTGAAGGGATTCTCATCGATCTTACCGATTCTTCAAGCCAAAACCTCATGCCCTGGCCCAGCAAGGTGTGCAGAGGGACAAAAGAAAATTTTTTAAAAGTATTAACAGATTCGCTCCATCAGGATGGACTGGAAGTCTTTGTGGAACTTCTCCATAACATCACACCTTTTGAAACAACCAAATTTCATTACCCGCAGGAGGAAACCAGCCGCTACCCTGAGATGAAGCAGTATCCCAGCATTATCCACGGGAATCATTACAGAGAAAACTGGATGATCATTTTAAAAGAGATCATGGAATGCGGGGCAGATGGAGTGGGAGTCAGTTTCGATGAGCAGTATTACAAAGGGCATTTTATGGAAACCTTTCCTAAAGATGATCCCGGAAGGCTGCTTTATAGGGAGCGCTTCGGATATGATCTTCCGGAGCATGAAGAAGACTCCT
>JBFMEI010000592.1:0-1094 GCA_040753295.1 Thermodesulfobacteriota bacterium
GTGGGACTGGGAGCGGCCCGGGTGAGAGATCTTTTTGTTCAGGCAAAACAGAAAGCGCCTTGCATTATCTTCATCGATGAACTGGATGCCCTCGGGAAAGCCAGAGGGGTTGGAATGGTCGGCGGACATGACGAGCGGGAGCAGACCTTAAACCAGCTTCTTGTGGAGATGGATGGATTTGACCCTAAGGCGGGCGTCATCCTTATGGCGGCAACAAACCGGCCTGAAATTTTGGATCCGGCACTCCTCAGACCGGGCCGTTTTGATCGTCAGATTCTCGTGGATCGGCCGGATAAAAAAGGGAGAGAGGAAATACTCAAAGTTCACCTGAAGAATATCAGGACGGATGAAAGCCTTAACGTGGAAAGGCTGGCGGCAATGACTCCGGGGATGGTGGGAGCGGACCTGGCCAATCTTGTCAATGAGGCGGCTCTTCTTGGTGTAAGGAGAGATAAGAAAAGCGTAGGAATGGCTGAGTTCGAGGAGGCGGTGGAGCGTGTGGTTGCCGGTCTTGAAAAGAAGAACCGCCTGATCAATTCAAATGAGCGGGAGATCGTTGCCCACCATGAGATGGGACATGCCATTGTTGCCCTCTCTCTTCCGGGAACCGATCCGGTTCAGAAGATTTCAATTATTCCCCGGGGGATTGCCGCTCTTGGATACACCATGCAGGTTCCGACAGAAGATCGTTTTTTAATGAAAAAAACAGAGTTGTTGAATCGTATTGCAACTCTTCTTGGGGGAAGGGCTGCTGAAGCGGTCGTTTTTAAAGATATTTCGACCGGAGCTCACAACGATCTGTCCCGGGCAACCGATATTGCTCGAAGCATGATCAAAGAATACGGAATGAGCGAAAAGATGGGACAGGTCTATTTCGCCAATTCCAAAAGAAATCAGTTTCTCAATTTCGGCCCTGAAGGAACTGCCGAATACAGTGAGGCGACGGCAGAGTTGATCGATGGAGAAGTCAAGGAGATCATCCGAACTCAATATGAAAAGGCGCTGGATATTTTAAAAGACAAACGCGGGATTCTTGATAAAGGCGCCGCCCTGCTTCTTGAGAAGGAAAAGATAGAGGCGGATGAGATTCGATC
>JBFMEI010000593.1:0-1094 GCA_040753295.1 Thermodesulfobacteriota bacterium
TTTAAAATCCAGGCTTAAATCGTAATCGTGGCTTTGATTTTTTAATTAAACTATAGAGCGGATTGAAATGATGAACGGGCATCACCTCATCATGGGAGAACTGATAGATTATCTGACTGGAAATCTGTTCCCGGATACCCATGATGAACGATACCGTCAAAAAGTGGCACGTCTTTTGATTGAAGAAAAGGGGTATTTCAGGGAAGAAATAGAATCCCGATATCGTCTGTTCTTGTCCGTCGATGATAAGAGGGGAGTAATTCCCATTGATTTTCACGTGATTCTATCCGGAAAGATCTGTATGGTGATCAAGTATGGACCCGGATCGCTGGTTACACGACGGCGAGTCGCTCTGGCATCCTCCAGGCTCCTCTCTTCATATCAAATCCCGATTGCAGTTGTGACAAATGGTGAAGATGCCGAAATTCTCGATGCTTTGAGAGGAAATGTGCTGAAAGAAGGGTTGGATTCGATTCCCCGGAGGATGGATCTTATCGAAATTGCCTCAGCATTCGATTTTCCTCCGATCTCCAGGGATCGATTTGAGATGGAATCTCGGATTATGTATGCCATGGAGGTGGATGGAAGTTGTCCATGTGATGATACGATTTGTCGTTTTTAGAATGGAAATGGCGTGATGGATGACCGGTATTTTATGATAAAAGCTCTGGCTCAGGCTGAAAAAGCGTTTAAAAATGGGGAGTTCCCGGTAGGGTGCATTATTGTTTCAGACGATCGGGTCATCTCTACCGGTTCAAGAAAAGGGACTTCAGGGATCTCTCCAAGCGAAATTGAACATGCTGAGATCCTGGCACTCAAGAAGCTGGGACGTATTCCAAAAACGATTCTTAGGAATCGTCTTTCTATTTATACGACCCTTGAACCATGTTTGATGTGCTTTGGAGCAATCCTCTTGCATGGGATAACAAAGATCGTATATGCATATGAGGATGTTATGGGAGGAGGGAGCCGGATTGATCTAACAGGGATGACCCCGCTGTATCGAAATCTTTCTCTCACGGTGATTCCACACGTTCTGAGGGAAAGAAGCATCGAATTGTTGAAAGAATATTTTATCAGGCCTGGAACCACGT
>JBFMEI010000594.1:0-1089 GCA_040753295.1 Thermodesulfobacteriota bacterium
AATGCTTGAGGTCTTCGGACAGGATATAAAGATTTTTTTCCGCTTCGGAATGATTTCTGGAGAGGATATTCCTTTTTTCGAAATGTTGTTGAAGCCGGATTTCAAGATCTCTCAGCTCTGACTCCATCTTCTTTTGTTCGTCCCGGAATTCGGAAAGCTGTTTTTCAAGATCCGTCATCCGGCTCCCCAGGTTTTTCAACTCGATTTTCTTGGAAAGGATCCCGGAAAGCTTTTCGGTGCTCCCGCCGTTGATGATTCCCCGGCTTGAGATCAGGTCTCCTTCCCGGGTGACGACGGTTCTTTTGATGGTGAGCCGGTTATAGAGCGTCACGGCATCCTGAAGGGTCTCTGCGAGAATGACATCTCCCAGTAGAGCTTGCGCGACCTCATGGAATCCATCCTTCACCTCGATCTGATCCAGAAGCCGCTCCATGGGACCGGATTCGGATTCGATTTGGAGTTCCGGGGCCGGGAGGGAATCGACCGGAATAAATCCTCCTCTTCCGGCTTCCTTTTCCCGAAGGTATTCAAGAAGGCGCCTTCCGGATTCCTGGTCTTTTACCAGGATATGCTGGAGGGATTCCCCAAGGGCTGCCTCCACAGCGTTCCCATATTCAGGCTTGGGCTCCAGGATATCTGCCACCAGCCCGAAAACCGCTTCAGGGGGAATCGGGCGGTTCTCCCGGGATGCGGGGTCGAAAACCTTCATGATGTTTCGGACCCCCTCTTTATACCATTCATAATTATCATTCATCCGTTTGAGAGTACCGAAGCGGGTTTTGATTTCATTCCGTTTCGATTCGAGGGTCTGGCACGCTTTGATCCTGGCGCTTAAAACTTCCTTCTGTTTTGCCAGGGTTTTCTGAATGGTCTCGATTTCATTTTTTTTCACTTCGATTTCCGCAAGAATCGAGGCGATCCGCTCCCGGGCATCTGATTCCTTTTTCTGAAGTTCCGAAACTTTCTTTTCGATGGACCCTTTTTCAGAATCCATACGGGCGAGACGGCGTTTGAGGTTTTCCTTGTTGGCCGAAGATGTTTCAAAAACGTTCCGGAAGCGACCTTCCCTGGACATCAGGTCCATGAGGA
>JBFMEI010000595.1:0-1087 GCA_040753295.1 Thermodesulfobacteriota bacterium
CAAGGTCGGCATCGTCATCGAAAGCGATGCGATACAATCGAATGATTCAAAGGATGTCTCAAACTTCGAAGTCGATGACATTCAGTACCAAAGCTTCAGAAAAACCAACTATATCGATTTTATAGAATTTCCGGTTTTTAACCAGGCTCTGGACAAGCTGAAGCACCACCGGATTGATCTTCTGATTGCTCCCCGGGCAAAACGCTACTGGATCAGCGGTACCTCTCCCAAAGGATATGTCGTGGAAAGACTGCTCAAGGCAACCGGGGAAACCGCGCAACATCCCTATCAGCAGAAAAAAATATCCGGAAGAGAAATTCCGTATTCGGAATGGCTTTTCCCGGGAATACTCGGGATGAACATCATGTTCAGCGCATTATACGGTGTCGGATATACGGTGGTGCGCTATCGGGAAAACGGCGTTTTAAAACGATTCAGCGTAACCCCCGTCAAACCGTATGAGTTTCTGGCCGCCCAGATCATCTCACGGATATATCTTCTGTTCATCACAACCCTGATTGTATTTCTGGGATGCACGTTGATTTTCGGATTTAAATGCCACGGCTCCTATCTGAGCCTCCTCACCCTGTTTTTTTTGGGCGGCTTCAGCATGATTTCCGTCGGATTGGTGGTCGCAGCGAGAAGTAGCAGTGAAGAATTTGCCAACGGTATACTGAATCTGATCTCATGGCCCATGATGTTTTTATCCGAAGTCTGGTTTTCGCTCGAAGGCGCAAAACCATGGGTAAAAATATTTTCGGAATTTTTGCCGCTGACTCACCTGATTAACGGAGCGCGGAAGATCATGAACGACGGGGCAACGCTCATGGACATCCAATATCAATTGCTCATGCTGACGGGGATGTCTCTATTATTTTTTATTGCCGGTTCCGCTTTTTTCAAATGGAACCGAAAATAAAGGACGCTATGAAAATCAGATCAAAACTTCCGGATATCGGAACAACCATCTTTACGGTCATGACAAAACTGGCACAAGAATTCAATGCCGTAAACCTCTCGCAGGGATTTCCCGATTTTGAAACAGATCCTGCCCTCATACGGCTTGTCGAACAATATATGAAAAAAG
>JBFMEI010000596.1:0-1072 GCA_040753295.1 Thermodesulfobacteriota bacterium
GACCGCTGGCGCTCTGCAGGAAGAACCGGAGCAGGCGCTGTGATGGGATCAAAAAATCTTAAAGCTCTCTTTTTCAAGGGAGACCGGAAACGATCTCTTCATGACCCTACAGGTATCAGGGAATTTTCCAGGCAGATATCCCAGGAATCAAAAGATCATCCGGTTGTGCAGACTTATAAAACGCTGGGTACTCCCAATATGGTCAGAGTCACCAACCAGGCCGGGGCGTTTCCGACACAATACTGGTCCAAAGGAACATTCGAGAAATGGGAAAGAATCAGTGCGGAAGCCCTTCACCGGGAATGCCGGGTGAAGTCAAATGCATGTGCCAAATGCTTTATCGGCTGCGGCAGGCTTAGCACCCTGATATCCGGCCGGCATGCCGGACTGACAATTGAAGGGCCGGAATATGAAACGATTTTCGCCTTCGGCGGCCTTTGCATGGTCGATGACATCAATGAAATCGCATATTTAAATGATATCTGCGATCGGCTGGGCATGGATACCATCAGTGCGGGAAACCTCTGTGCATTTGCCATCGAAGCCGCTTTAAGAAAGGCGATCGATTATCCCATCGATTATGGGAATGTGGATGGGATCGCCGGCCTTTTGAGAAAAATCGCACATAAAGAAGGGATTGGAGCGATTCTATCCGAAGGAATTACTGTTGCAGCCGAGAAATGGAACCTTCAGGATCTGGCGGTGCATGTCAAAGGACTCGATCTTCCCGGGTACGACCCAAGAGCTTTAAAAGGGTGCGGATTGGCGTTTGCCACTTCTCCTCGGGGGGCCTGCCATCTGAGAGCCACTTTTCATAACCCGGAGCTTAAAGGAAGAACTTCCATTGATGATATCCAACAGATGGTCGATCTTTTTATGGATTACGAAGATCGACTCGTTATTATGGACTCTTTGATCTTATGCCGTTTTTTCAGATCCATTTATCCCTGGGATCGACTGTCAAAGATCCTGTATCTGGTTTGCGGAATTAATGAAGATAAAGAGCAGCTCCGAAAGCGAGCCTCGAATACGATGAATTGGGTTCGGAAATTCAATATCCGGGAAGGGTATA
>JBFMEI010000597.1:0-1068 GCA_040753295.1 Thermodesulfobacteriota bacterium
GAAGGACTCATTTATGAAATTCGGTTTGTCGAGGGCTCCCAAGGACTGCCCGTACCGTTGAATGTGACGTCGGTGATTGACGATATCATGATTACCTGGCAAGGACCACTAAAAATTCACTCCTTTCTGAGGAGATAAGGGATAATGTCCTCAACCAACGATAACCCGCATGAAAAAGCGGCGGACGGAAGCTCCTCTTTCAATCCGGCACAGCCCGCAAAAGTTCCGGCGGCAATGCCATTGGCTTCTTTAAATCCGGAACAAATCGAACGGCTGAAAGCGGTCGATTCGCGTGGGACAATTACCACGGATGGGACAATTCCCGCATCGCAAGTGACGGATTCCCGCGAGACGATTTCTTCCGTCCCACCCTCTCAAGAGCCCAAAATCCTTACGGCCGATAAGGATGTTCCTCTGCTCGAAATTGGACAACTCTGGGGATGGAAATACAAAATCCTCCAGGAAATTGGACGCGGTGGCATGGGCATTGTCTATATGGCACAGGACGTGATTCTCCATCGTATGGTGGCCATCAAGGTATTATTAGGAGGCCCTCGCGGAGCGAAAGAAGATAAAGCCCGTTTTCAGCGTGAAGCCCGTATGGCGGCCCGACTGAGCCATCAGAATATTGTTGCCGTTTATGATACGGGAATTTCCGAGCAGGGATTGTATTTTACGATGGAGTATGTGCCGGGCCAGACCTTGCAACAAGTCATCCGTGAGCAAGGTCAGGTCTTGCGACGTGATTTTACCCGCGTCATCGAAATTCTTGAAAAAATACTGGAGGGCACGGCTTATGCCCACCAAAACGATGTTCTCCACCGCGACCTGAAACCGAGCAACATCTTGATGTCCGACACTGAAATCAAAATCATGGATTTTGGTCTGGCACGCGAAATTCGTCCGGAAGAGCGCTTGACCGAAACAGGCGCTTTCATCGGGACTCCCGTTTATGATTCCCCTGAGCAGATTCAAGCCCATCACGGGGAACTCGACGAACGCTCCGATCTGTATTCGATCGGTGTGATTTTCTATGAAATGTTGACGGGCGTCGTCCCTTTCCAGCAT
>JBFMEI010000598.1:0-1064 GCA_040753295.1 Thermodesulfobacteriota bacterium
TGGATTTATATTCACCAGGCCGATTCATTTGATGTGATGAGCGATCTGGGAAAAAAGCTTCGGGAAACCCTTGACCGGCACTTTTCCATTTCAAGACTTGGGCTTAAGAAAACCCTGACCTCAAAGGACGGTACACGGAAATATCTTTTCGAACTTTCCGACAAAACCCATATTGAAAGCGTCCTGATCCCGGAACGGGATCATACCACCCTTTGCATTTCAAGCCAGGTCGGATGCGCCCAGAGGTGCGCATTCTGTCTGACCGGCCGGGGAGGGTTTTTCAGAAACCTCACTACAGGTGAAATCGTATCTCAGGTCAGGGATATCATAAAGGATACAGGGGTTGAAACCAAGCCCGCCAATATTGTTTTTATGGGAATGGGGGAGCCTCTGGCCAACTACCGGAATCTTGTCAACGCCATCCGCATCATCACGGACAATGCCTTTGGATTGAAATTTTCAAACCGGAAAGTAACGGTTTCAACCGCCGGACTGGTTCCGCAAATTCAGGAATTAGGACATGAGACTAAGGTGAATCTGGCGGTCTCCCTGAATGCCACCGTAAATTCCACCCGGAGCATGCTGATGCCCATCAATCGGAAATATCCCCTTGAACAATTGCTGGATGCATGCCGCAAATTCCCGCTTCCGCCGACCCGGAGGATCACCTTTGAATATATTCTGATCAAGGGAATCAACGATTCCCCGGAAGATGCCCGGCGGCTGGTTAAACTCCTTTCACCCATCCGGGCTAAAATCAATCTGATCCTGTTCAATGAATTTGAAGGAAGCGGATTTGTGCGCCCCGACGCGGCGACCGTCAATCGATTCCAGGAAATTCTTTTTGAAAAAAATATGACCGCGGTCATCCGGAAAAGCAAAGGGCAGGACATCTGTGCTGCCTGCGGTCAGCTCAGTACCGGTTCCTGTTGATACTCTTCAGATCTCCCGCTCAAACGGCTTCCAATAGATGGTCTTGATTTTCCGGATCACCCCGGCCGAACGCTCCTTTCCGGTTTCAAAAATGGAATAGAGGACCGGAACCACCACCAGCGTCAATACCG
>JBFMEI010000599.1:0-1057 GCA_040753295.1 Thermodesulfobacteriota bacterium
CCCGCGCCGCCGATGGTGGTGTAAATGACTCCGTTCCGGGTTCCGCGCTGATAGGGAGACGCATGCCCGCTGATGACCATATCCACGCCGTACTTTTCAAAAAGGGGAACCCATTCCTCCCGCACGCGCGAATTGCCATCGAAAAATTGATCATCCCGTCTAAAGTCGGAAAACGGGGGTTGGTGGCAGACGACGATCCGGAAAGCGGCCTCCCTCCACTCCTGGGATTGCAGTTGCCGCTTGAGCCACTCATCCTGCCCGCATACCACTTCTTTTGGATATACCATATTATTTTCCAGGTTTTTGTAATTGCTATCCAGCAGAATGAAGCGGCTGTTTCCATACGAGAAGGCGTACCATTCATAATTATCCGGAAACGCGCTATAAGACCACCATATTCGTCCCCATGCATAACAACAATCTCCAGAATAGATGGTTGGAATCGTCTGAAGCAGGTTTTTTTCGCGCATGGGCGCAAACCAAAAATAATGCCATTCTTCTGCGCCTCTACCAATACGTCCCACACAAACGAGCAAATCCGGCTTGTGGAATGGAATATTTGGCAGAATCTGTTTGAAAACGGAGGTATAACTAGCCGGATCGGATATCCATGCAATTGTGAATGGGCTTTCTTTGCGGGGAGCGGTTTTGAAGGAGTACTGTTGGGTTTCTTTATCGCCGAAACGGATTCGATACGCATATTCCATTTCCGGCTCCAGAGGTTGAAGAATCGCTTTGTGAACGTATTTTTTTATTGAGGGATCGTTTGGCGGGAGGTCTGACGTTTCGGGCTTGGTTCGTCTTTCATTTACATTATTCTTCCCCCATTCCACATAATTGGAATATGCGTTCGTGTTGGTTTCCCACAGGATGGTCATGGCGTCTGGCCGGGCGTCTTGCAACCAAGGTTCCAGCGTAATTTCCGGCGGGGGAGGAGGAAAATCAGGATAGAGACGCAATTCCGCCCGTTCGATTATGAAGTCGTTGATGGAGTCGATGATATGAAGGGCCTTGATTTTCACGCGGATTTTTCGAGTCCCGGCGGGGAGGTAGCATT
>JBFMEI010000600.1:0-1049 GCA_040753295.1 Thermodesulfobacteriota bacterium
CCCCGACTCCGTAATTTAATACCTTTGTCTGCCATCCGACATTCCGTTGCATGGCTTCCAGATGCGGCTCATAACCGCCCACCTGCTGCCCGTTTCCAGGGCTGTTATGATACGGAACTCCTTCAGTAATGCTGTCTCCGATACCGACAATGATCTCTTCCGTCGCGGTTGTGTCATTTTGTGATGAGGCCTGGGATTGCATGCTCTTCTGCAGATGATCCTGCTTCATGTCCCGGATCCGAAATGCTGTTCTTTGTCCGTTTGAAATAATGCACATGGCAGCAAGCTCCGGTGTCTTCACAAAATCCGGCAGAGGCGGAATATGATCTGCCATCTGCTGCAATGAAGCCTGATACTCATTGTCGTGATCTTCAATCTCATCGGTCCAGCCGGCTTTGGCGTATGTCGATTTATAATTCGCATAGGTCTTCCCGTTAAATCCGGACCAGTTGATATGTATGGAGTTCTTTGAATCCCTCCACATCATTGGGATGACATCGGGCGTTCCATCATTTCGATTAACCCTTGCCGGAGATGTCCAGGACGATCCATTCCAGCGGATCATGAAAATATCATCATCCTGGCCGTCAAAACCCGCCCATGCAATCCAGGGAAGGTTATCTTCTCCCACCAGAATGGTTGGGGATGTGTTTGAAGAAAACCGGCTGGGAATCTTTGAAGGTGAAGACCACCCGTTTGAGCTGTAATAAGAGACATGGAGATCGCTGGTTATGCCTCGTGCTGCAGACCAGGCAACCCATAATGTCCCGTCATCTCCGGAGTCGATCACCGGAAGAGTGTTGGTTGCATCATTGTCGGACAATTGGATTTTGCCCGTCCATCTTCCGTCCCGGAAACTGCTTTGATAGATCTGATAATTCTGCCCGTCATATTCCGACCAGACGATTTCCGCGGAATACTTTTGCTTTCCCTGAGCAGATCCCTCAGATGCAAAACCAAAACCGATTGTTGCGATACATAGGAAAAACAGGAAAAAAGAATACGTTAAATTAAAATGATTCTCTCTTTTCATATCTCCGCCAGCTCCT
>JBFMEI010000601.1:0-1046 GCA_040753295.1 Thermodesulfobacteriota bacterium
AAAGAGAGAATACCCCTTCAGACAATTATGCCGTAGCAAGGAGCTGTGGAATCGCCGTCAGCATCCTCAACATCATCCGGAGATATAATGAAAACGTCAGGAGCCAACATCTTCCCGTTCTCGAAATCGGAATCGGCATCTGTTTTCAGGATCAGGCACCGGCGTTTCTATTTGACGGGGACCGGCGACTCATGATTTCACCGGCCATCAATATCGCCGACCGGTTTTCCAAATCCTCAAAAGAGCTCAAAGAGATCATCCGGAAATACAGCCTCCCCTTTAACCTTCATGTCTTTCAAACCGACTCCGGAAGCGGATCTTCTTATGGATCTGAAGCTTCCGTTCAAAGATACAATGTGAACGGGATTGAGCTGGAGTCTCACGCATTTGAAAAACTTTTAAAAGAGATCCGGCTTCAGACTGTTGAAATCCATATTCCTGAGCTTCAGAAAGAGCGCATGAAAATCCATACCGGTATTTTTCCGACAGCCGGAGGACGATTTCAGCGGCTCATGATCCGGGAGGGGATCATCTTAAAAGTCGATCCGGCAACGTTGCAACTCAAGTCGGAAACCCCGAACATCTATTATGAGGTCTGCACCCATCAAAAAGTCTTCCAGCATCTGCAGGAACTCACTCGCGGGGAAGAGGAAATCCTTAAGTCCATTCAGGCATGAACCGGTGGTCATCCGGATATGGGAGACGGCCGGGATACCTCTTCATACGGCAACCATACCGTGAATGTGGATCCCATTCCAAGCTCGGAATTGACCTGAATACTCCCGCCGTTTTCATGGACAAGTTTGGCCGAGACCAAAAGCCCCAGGCCGGTCCCTTTCTGGCCTTTCAGGCTGAACACATTGGTGAAAAGGTTGTCCATGGTCTCCTGACTCATTCCAATTCCATTGTCGGAAACATCGAACCGAAGCATATGTCCGTCTTCGGCTTTCATGGAAAGTGTTACAACCCATTTTTTTTCCTGAACAATATCAAACAGGCACGCTTCGATTGCATTTGACATCAGATCCAGGAGGATACGATGGATC
>JBFMEI010000602.1:0-1032 GCA_040753295.1 Thermodesulfobacteriota bacterium
CTATGGTCAATAGAAAATGTGCTTCAGATGGATCATCGAAAGGGCTTTGTGTGCGGCGATGTAGGCTGCTACACGATGGGACTCTCTCCGAACAATTTCGGGACACTCAAAACCGCTCACTCCATGGGTTCGGGAACGGGATTGGCCGGCGGGTTTGGAAAACTGGGACAGTTCGGCATGGATCAGCCGGTGCTATCATTATGCGGAGATTCCACCTTTTTTCATGCAGCTATGCCGGCCCTGGTCAATGCCGTTCATCACCAGTCTGATATGACCATGGTAATTCTGGACAACAGCGGAACAGCCATGACCGGCTTCCAGCCGCATCCTGGAATAGAAAAAAACGCGATGGGTGATATCGCCCAAACCGTAGATATCCGGAAAATTTGTGAAGCGATCGGTGCACGGGTGGAGATTTCCGATCCATTTGATATGGAGAAGACCCAGGAAATTCTGTTTCAGCTTCTGGAAGAAAAAGGGCCAAAAGTTTTGATACTGAAACAGATGTGCGCGTTAAGCCCGGAAAAGAAACTGTCAAGAAAGTATGAAATGACCGTCAACACGGACCAGTGTCTGGGAGAGAATTGCGGCTGCAATCGGTTATGCACCCGTATATTCAGATGTCCGGGTCTGGTTTGGGACAAGAAAAGCAAAACAGCCCGGATTGATGAAATCCTGTGCACCGGATGCGGCGCGTGCGCGTCGATATGCCCGGCAAACGTAATTTTGAAGAATGAGCCGGAAAAGAAAATCGTAAAGGAGAGAGCCATATGACACCTCTGAAATATGATCCGTATAATCTGGTCATCACCGGAGTAGGGGGGCAGGGAAATGTCATGGCTTCCCGGGTGATCGGAAACATGTTAACGATATTAGGATACAAAATAACCATTGGAGAAACCTTTGGTTCATCTCAGCGAGGCGGATCTGTAAGAAGCGATATGCGGATTTCTTCAGAAGCGGTTTTTTCGCCTCTAATGCCTAAAGGCTCCGCTCATATGATTGTCGGAATGTAGCCGTCTGAAACCATGA
>JBFMEI010000603.1:0-1031 GCA_040753295.1 Thermodesulfobacteriota bacterium
TGATGAATCGCATTTTTTTCAGACTCAACGTCATTTGGACGATATCGGCCTTCCTGGTATTTGCATTATTCGGGATCGGCGCGGCAAGTCAAACCCAGGTTCGTGTAGGAATTGTCCCATTCCAGATCAATGCGCCCCAGGACCTGACCTATCTAAAAAACGGGATTCTGGATATGCTTACCTCCAGACTGACCTGGGATGAAAAAGTTACCGCCATCCCTGTTTCCCCAAAAGGACCGGTGAATGAACAGAATGCCGGAGAGATCGGAGTTCAATCCGGTGTTGATGTGATCGTGTTCGGAAGCCTTTCAGTTATTGGAAACAGTATCAGCATAGACGCAAAAGTGTTAGATATTACAGGAAAAAAATCTATCCGAACCTTTTTCATTCAAAGCCCTTCAATGGATGATGTAATTCCGAAAATTGATCAGTTGGCTGCAGATATCAATCACACGGTTTTTGGTCGCACTGTTGCACCTGAAAAACCCGCTCAGGGTGTTGAACCCAAGCGACCGGCAGACGATATCCGGGCCCATCCGGATAAACTGGCCCAAGGGGGATTTGAAGATACCCCCAGCGCCTCCCCGGATTCGGCATTTTCTTCAAGCCGTCAAACCGAAGGGCCTGCATTCTGGAAAAGCCAGAATTTTTCTTACCTGATCAATGGAATCGCCGTCGGCGACGTCGATAAAGACGGCCGTATGGAAACCCTCGCTGCAACCCCCCACACCGTATTCATCTATCGTGTTGAAAACAACCGCATGGCTGAAATTCAGAAAATCGATATGGGTCGATTTGTCTACATCATCGGCGTGGATATCGCTGACATCAATGGAAACGGCTATCCCGAGATATTTGCAACGGCGTTAAATTCACAGAAAAACGCTGTGTTATCATTCGTTCTGGAATATGATGGGACAAAATATCGAACGATTTCCGAAAAGCTCCCTTGGTTTTTCAGGGTCGTTCGGCTGTCTGCCGCTGAATCCATTCTCATCGGACAACGGGGTCTCGTCGAAGATCCTTTTTCG
>JBFMEI010000604.1:0-1030 GCA_040753295.1 Thermodesulfobacteriota bacterium
GGATGCTTGGCTTTCAACCACATAAGAACTTCATCCCCCAATTCGTTCACAAATTCAATCAACTCTTCGGCATCCTTTGTCGATGCTCCTCCGACATAATCATATTCAACGACGTTTCGTTTTTTCCGGCAATTTTCAAGGTAGTCGGCGTCGGCCTTCTTTCCTGATCCCAATATCAAGGGAAGAGCAGCGATTGAACGGTAATGCTGGAGGGTATGGGTTGGAAGGAGATTGGAAATTTCCTCCCGGCTCGTTTGATGGGACTTCAACCAGCCGTCATCCGCCCAATCCTTTAAGGTCATTATCAGATCCGATTATGAAAATCTTTGTTGATTTCAAAACATTCGAGATAAAGTGCTCTTTTGATTCAATTCGCTTCTGAAATTCATCTTCCGCAAAAACATGTGGATTGATTTCACGCCCGATTTTTTCGGATACCCCCGATAGTAATTTCGTCAGATGCCGTAGACCGAGGTCCCCGATCACCATCAAATCGACATCACTCCCTGCATTCTCTTCCCCTTTAGCAATAGATCCAAATACGAAAGCAATCCTGATTCGGTCATCTTGCAAGGCATCTCTCAAGGCATCGGCCAACCCGATTGTTTTCAACACGATATTTCGGATATCCGCATAAAGGGAATTTTCTCGGTTGGCCCCATAATAAACCCGGTTGCCATCCCTTCGGCCGTGAATAAGGTCCAGCCGAACCAGTTTTCGCAGCTCCTGGCGGATTGTGCTATCGTTCAACCCGGACCGCCGCTCGATTTCCCGGATATGTAACTCTTCCTTTGCACCTCGGAAAAGAAGGCGGAAAATTTCCGCTCGAGCGCGGGATGATAATATTTCAGCCAATCTGTTCATAATGCGTGTTTATACCACGCAATTGCGTGGTTTTTCCACTCATTTTTTCTGTTTCTGGGGATTTTTGTCAAATGAGCTCAGATGATTACTGATACTCTCCAGGATAGACTGCTCCTCGCTTCCTGCTAAGGCCAATTTTTCTATTAAAGACTGAAGAACATGATGG
>JBFMEI010000605.1:0-1020 GCA_040753295.1 Thermodesulfobacteriota bacterium
TTTCGCGCACCAGATGGATTTTTGTTTTTCGAAAGGAGTTGATGTTTAATTGTTTCGCCATTTTTCTGATTTCATTAATTTTCATTTCAGACCTCCTGGTTCATTTCCATCTGTTTCTCAGACTGGCGAACGGGTATCCAGTAATTTTTTTTGTTCAAAGGCCGCCCCCATTTTAATGAGAAGCTCTTCGAATTTAACCGGCTTGATCAAATAATCAAAAGCGCCGTATTTCATTCCTTCAATACTCGTCTCAACAGATGCATGCCCGGTTAACAGAATGACCTGGATTTCCGGACGGATTTTCTTGATCTCTTTGAGCGCCTCGATTCCATCCATGCCCCGGGGCATTTTAATATCCAGGACAATCACATCGAAAGGTTTCCTTTTAAGAAGTTCGAGGCCTTCCTCTCCGCTGGCAACCCCTTCTGCTTCAAATTGTCGTTTTCGAAGCCGTTTGACAACGGTCTCCAGGAAATCAACCTCATCGTCGATAATCAGCGCTCTCATTGAATCCATGGATTCTTCTCTCCAAAAAAATGTTATATCTTCTCCGGAAGTCGTATCGGCAACTTTACCATAAACGTGGTCCCTTTCTTCTCATGACTTACGAAATCGATCTTCCCCCCCAGCTTTTCAATAATATTATAGCTGATGGACAATCCCAGCCCTGTCCCTTTTCCGCTCTGTTTTGTCGTAAAGAACGGATCGAAAATCCGTTTCTGCTGGGACTTGGGAATTCCGGGACCATCGTCTTTGATGTCGATCTCGATAACCGAATCCACTTTACGTGAAGTAACTTCTATTTTTCCATCCTTGCCGATGGCGTCTATGGCATTGTTGATCAGGTTCAGAAAGACCTGCTGCAATTGAGACTGGTCGCTGGCGATCACCGGCAGATCCATCTGAAGATTTCGATGAATTTCAATGTTATTGATTCGAGCGTGGTTCTGCAGAAGCTCCAAGGTCTGATTCACCACGACATTCACATCGATCTCATCCAGATGGGGCTCCATGCGTCTG
>JBFMEI010000606.1:0-1020 GCA_040753295.1 Thermodesulfobacteriota bacterium
TCACGAAGCAAATTGATCCCAATCAGCACGGAAAACACCCCTAACCGAAGCTCTTTTATGATTTCTATCCGCTCCATGGTCTTTACATCGGAATGGAGGTATCGAACCGGAATTCCGAGGTCCGCATAATAATCGGTCAAATCCTCAGCCATTCTTTTTGTCAGGGTTGTAACCAGAACCCGCTGATTCTTTTCATGCCGGATTCGAATTTCTTCAAGCAGATCATCCACCTGGTTCTTCGCAGGCTTGACTTCAATAACAGGATCCACGAGTCCGGTAGGTCTCGCTATCTGCTCCACAAAAAAAGTTTTTACCATTTCAATCTCATAATCGGCCGGCGTTGCAGAAACAAAAATCATCCGGGGTATTTTGTCGAAAAACTCTTCGTATTTCAACGGTCTGTTATCCAAAGCCGAAGGAAGCCTGAAGCCGTATTCCACCAGTGTTTCTTTTCTGGATCGGTCGCCTTTGTACATGGCATAAAGCTGCGGAATTGTAATGTGACTCTCATCAATAAAAGTCAAAAAAGTCTTTGGATAATAATCCAGAAGTGTGGGCGGTGGCTGACCTTCTTGTCGTCCGGTCAGATGTCGGGAGTAATTTTCAATGCCGTTGCAGTAACCGATTTCCTGAATCATCTCCAGATCAAAATTGGTTCGTTCCTCAATTCTCTGGGCTTCAATCAGTTTGTTTTCTTTTCTGAAATAATCAATCCGCGGTTTCAGCTCTTCAATGATGGATTGTATCGCCCGTTTCCGAGTTCGTTGCAGCGTTACATAATGGCTTGCCGGAAAAATGGTCGTTCTGGAAAGGCGTCGTAGAATATTTCCCCTTAATGGATCAATTTCGGAAATATTTTCAATCTCATCTCCAAAAAATTCCAAACGAACCGCCTTGTCTCCCTCATAAGCCGGAAATATCTCGACCCGGTCTCCCCTCACACGGAAAACCCCCCTGTGAAAATCCACATCATTCCGTTCATATTGCATTCCGACAAGTTCTTTTAACAGATGATCACGT
>JBFMEI010000607.1:0-1017 GCA_040753295.1 Thermodesulfobacteriota bacterium
TTTCTACATGGGCGGCTTCCATTATGTTCATGGTGATGATTTCAGGGGGAATATGGGGATGCAGCGGTTCGAAACAGATTCTGATCACTGATGGGTCTATGATGCAAATCCGATTGCCGGCACCCCAGACGATAGGGGGGAAGCCTCTGATGGAGGCGCTTCGGGATCGAAAATCTGGCCGTGATTTCAGTCCCAGGCCTTTGTCGGAGCAGACATTATCCAATCTGTTGTGGGCGGCTTTCGGCATCAATCGGCCAGAATCAGGCGGACGGACAGCTCCGTCTGCCTTGAACTGGCAGGAGACGGACATCTATGTTTTCACCGAACAGGGGGCATATTTGTATGACGCCAAAGAAAATCTGCTTCAGCCGGTAGCTGCAGGCGATCATCGGGGTGATACCGGATCCATAATTAATCCTTTTGTCAAGAAGGCGCCTGTCAATCTGGTTTACATTGTGGATGCTTCTCGAACCGGTCTGATAGGCAAGATGATAAGTACCGAGGAACGCGATATGTATTCGGATACAGCGGTGGGGTTCATCAGTCAGAACGTCTATCTGTATTGCGCCTCGGAAGGCCTCTCTACGGTGGTTCGCGGCCTGATAAACCGGGAAGCCTTGACTGCGCTTTTAAAGCTCAGGCCGGAACAGCGGATTGTTTTGGCCCAGTCCATCGGGTATCCGGAAGACAAGTAGAAATTTTTCCATTTTTTTTATACTGCGAGTCGACCCTGTCCCGTCCCATGGAAGAACCCAAGGCGGGATCGCTTGCATGCTCAATCATTTTTTCTGAAAAGCAAGGCTTACGGCACGGGCGGGAATTTATTTTTTTGCAGCAAAATCATTAAATGCGGCCATGGCTTCGATTACGGCACCAATCTGTATCGTTTGGATCTGCTCATAATATCTCATCCTGAACGGTTTGCATAGACCTTCCCTGTGCCTGTCATCGACAAGCGTAATTGATTTGTCATCAGACGACTGTTCTTTGGATTTTGCTTTCAAAAAACAAATTCCC
>JBFMEI010000608.1:0-1002 GCA_040753295.1 Thermodesulfobacteriota bacterium
TTTCCCCTTCAATTTGGGCTCTATTCGAGCCCTGATTGTGGATGTTTTGCCCATGATTTTCCTCCGTTTGTATTTTTTCCATTTGTAGCTCAAATGGGGAACGTTGTCAAGAATTACAAGATTGATCCGATTGTTGAAAATTTCGGGAAAAGAATCATCAAGTAACCTAAAATCTATTTTGTTGATTCCGGCCTCGTATGTCTCCTGCTGAGTATCGAATCGAAAAAAATAAGGATGCGTCATTTCGATCTCTGGATATACATTCCGGGAAAGGCGTCGGTTCCGGTGCCGCTCAGATGCGGATCGCAAAGCTGCAGATAAGTCCTGGATGGGCCGTCATTTGGAAACCGGATCAGAATGGACTCGAAGCAATTTTTAGCGCTCTTTCGATCTTGGTTTTGAAACATCTCGAGTCCTTTTTCAAAGTCATCAACCATATTCAAGACCGTCTTCTCTGCATTTTCCTGCAGGGAAATCAGTTCGCTGACGTAAAGGGGTGTGGCGGTGCCCTTGAGGAGGACTTTCCCCAGATTCCGGAATACAAAAC
Source organism: Thermodesulfobacteriota bacterium (assembly GCA_040753295.1). Lineage (GTDB taxonomy): Bacteria > Desulfobacterota > Desulfobacteria > Desulfobacterales > UBA2156 > RBG-13-49-15. The sequence goes on from JBFMEI010000608.1 coordinate 548, forward strand.
GTTCGGGGGGAAAGCGCCCGGCTTCTTTTCTTGTGCTTTCGGAAACAATAATCCGGGTCCCGAACTCCTTGTTTAACGGTTCGAGACGAGAAGCCGTATTGACTTCGGATCCGAGGACCGTATAGTCGAAGATATCCTTTGACCCCAGGTTCCCCACCACCATTTCTCCAGTGTTGATTCCGATGCGGATGGCGATTGCCGGCTTCCCCTCATCTTTCCAACGGGCGGCCAGAGATTTCAGACTACTCATCATCATCAGGGCGGTCTCGCAGGCAAGAGAGGTATGGTTTTCCTGGAGAAGAGGCGCGTTCCAGAACGCCATAACCGCATCTCCGATGAATTTGTCCAGCGTGCCCATGTTGGTCTTGATGCATTTGACCATGGCGGTCAGGTATTCATTCAGGATGGCTGCAGTTTCTTCGGGCGTCATGGTTTCAGACAGCGATGAGAACCCT
>JBFMEI010000609.1:0-1001 GCA_040753295.1 Thermodesulfobacteriota bacterium
GCTATGAAAATCTCCCGGGGGGTCAAATTGAAATTTCCCACGGATATTTTTCCGGCAAAAGATGAGGATATCTCCTTGATGTCATGGTGAAGGATGTCCAGATAGGACTGCTGCTCCCTGCTTGTCAGTACGCTCTGCAGATCATCGAGATGCGGCTCTAGCAGCTTTTTGATATTGACCAATATCTTCTTTTCAAACTGTTCTTTGGCGGCGCTGCTCTCTTCAAGCAATACTCTTAAAGCCGTATTCACTTCTTCCAGTTTCGCCTGTTCCGCCCTCAGTTCCGCTTCCCGCTGTTTCAGATTCTTTTCGATTTTTTCCCGCTCCAGAATTTCTTCTTCCCGCGCCTTGTTTAGCCGGACCAGCGAGGCCGTCCTTTCCTTAACCCGCATTTCAAGGTGCTGATTAATATCTTTCAAGGTGTTTTCCGCCATTTTGATGGCCGTTATGTCTCTTACAGCGGCAACGCGAACCACCCGGCCCTTGTATGGGATATCCTTTCCATGAATCTCCAACGGGAAACAGGTCCCGTCTCTCCTGCGGCCAATGACTTCACGGAAGTCATTATCATCCATTGCCAGGGCAGAGATTCTCTGCGGAGATGAACTGTCAGCAACCAATTCCGTTACCGGCAGCCCGACAATCTCTCCAGGCATATAGCCGAACAATGCGGCAAAGGCCCCATTTGCATCGATGATGGTCCCATGATCATAGAAAAATACTCCTTCAAAAGTGGCATCCGCCAGACAGCGGAATCGTTCCTCACTCTCCAGCAGCGCCTTTTGCATCTGCTTTTTTTCGGTAATATCCTGAAAAACACAGTGGGTCTGCCGGAAGGAACCATCCGGATTGAAGCCGATTTTGCCGCTCAGGGAAACAGAGATAGTGGAACCGTCCTTTCTGACCAAATCAAACTCAAAATCACGGGTCATGCCGGCGTCCAGAAAACAGGGGAAATTGTCTTTAAAACGGGGAATCCAGTCCGGATGGATAAAATCGCT